>JBBSRY010000218.1:0-5078 GCA_038242595.1 Mycobacteriales bacterium | reverse complement strand
CATCCGATGAAATCCGCGGTCATTTCCGTTGGTACTTTTCACAGCGGTTTGAAAGATAACATCATCCCGGGCTCGGCAGAATTCACGCTGAACGTCCGTACCTTCGAACGTGAGGTCCGGGAGCGGGTGCTGGAGTCGCTGCGGCGGATCATCAACGCGGAAGCGGCTGCCTCCGGAGCGCCGGAGGCGAGCATCGAGGAGCTTTACAATTTCCCTCGGTGTTATAACGACCCAAAGGCCGCCGGGCGGCTGATCGTCCAGTTGCGCGGAGCGATCGGGAACGAGGCGGTTTTTGAAGTTCCGCCGGTGATGGGCAGCGAAGACTTCGGTCTCCTGGCCGAGGCGATCGGGGTACCGTCAGTTTTCTGGATGTTTGGTGCCTACAACCAGCAGCGGCTCGATGCTGAGGACCCGTTGCCAGGAAACCATTCTCCGCACTTTGCTCCGGACTATAAGCCAGCGTTGACCACGGGCGTACATACGGCGATGACGGCGATTCTCGGCGTCGTGGGTTCATAGTGGTAGGCCATCCAAGAACGTTCCGAAAACAGTAACGGTAAGGGTTCCATCGATGGAGGTGCCCTTACCGTTACTTTAGGCGTCGGCTATTTCATGGTCGTTTCCTTCGCTGTGACCTTATCTATGTCGACGAATCCATCCACAGCGTCGATGGCCGGTGGCTTCGTCGCATAGCTGAGGCCGACCATCACAATTACGTTCGCGATCAGCCCCAGAATCCCGGGATTGATATCGAACAATGGCTCTGCCATGAACTGGTAGTAGTAGTTTACTGATGCGCCGAGGAGAAGCCCGGCAATTACCCCGGCGGCGGTGGCCCGGCGCCAGTACAAAGCGCTGTATACCGCCGGCGCAAACTGTACGATTGAACCATAGGCCCCAAGCAGTAGAGCGATCAGCCCCTGCCCACCAAAGATCGTGACGAGATATGCGGCTCCGCCAATCACGACGACGGCGGTTCGCATGGTCACCAACGTCGTCCGCTCTGGCATGTCAGGCTTGACTTGATGGATTATACCGTTCGTGAACTCCATGGACGCGCTGTGGGTAATCGCGTCGGCGGAGGACATAGCTGCTGCAAGCGCACCGGCACCCACTAAGCCATAGAGCCAACCCGGCATTTGGAGGACATTAGTGATCAGGTAGGGCAGTATCTCGTCCGGAACGACCTCGCCGGACTGCACGGCGCCGATAGCGGCAAAGCCAGCCAAGAGCAGCGGAATAAGAAACAAGGCGAAAATCGGGTAGACCAGCACGGTGCGCTTAATTGTCTTCGGCTTGGACGAGTACGACTTGGAAAACAAGTGCGGCCACATCAGGAGGCCGATCAGAGAAACCAGAATCGTCGTGGTGTAAGCCGCCGGCGACATGGTGGAGCCCTCGGCTCCGATCTCCAAGAAACCAGGCCGTTCCTCGGCAATACGCGAGAACATTGAGGTGGTGTTTCCGTGCAGTTGTAGGACGACGGCGATACCCACGACCCAGGAGATGACCACCATCAGCATGACTTGGAAGACATCCGACCAAGCGGCCGCCCGCAGCCCTCCCGTGGCGACATAGATGACCACGATGCCGTATGCGATTAGGGCGCCCAACCAGATCGGAACCCGGCCCTCGGTCATGATGTTGAAAATATAGGCCATGCCCTTCATCTGCGTCGCAAGGTACTGCACAAATGCAAAGAGGGCGATGATGGCGATCAGAATGGGAATGGTTTTGTTTCGAAACCGCTCGAAAAGAAAGCCGGAGACAGTATAAAGGTCGAGTCGGACGCCGATCTTTCGAATTTTCGGTCCGATAATATACCAAGGCAGAATACCGAAAGCCGTATAGACGATGATGTAATACGCGGGTGCGCCACGGTCAAATGCCCATCCCGGTGCGCCGAGAAAAGAAAAAGCGCTGAATACTGCTCCACCCATAAGGCAAGCAGTGACGAGCATACCGAGGGTTCTGCCTGCCACGGCAAATTCGCTAACCGATCCACCTCGTCCCTTACCAGCCCATAGACCGATGAACAAAGCAATGGCCAGATAGGCCAGCATGATGATGAGCGCATACTGCCAGTCCTGCATCAGTCTTCATCCTCTCGTATTTTGTTGGTCGGATCTAGGAAATAGAGGATGACCACCGCAGTAAAGACGATAAGAATCCAAAGTATGACCCAGAAAAAGTTGAAAGGGAGACCGAGAGTAATCGGCATCGGAGAATCCACAAGCCCATAAAGCGGAAAAATCAACGGAAGAAATGCCAGCACGGACACGGTAATGAATATCGTGTTAAACGTTCGTTTTTTCAACTTTGACCTCCATTCAGTGTCTCGTTGACTGGAAGACCGGCACCTGCTCAGGGTTTGAGAGGGCGTCTGCTTCTCGGTAGCGTCTCACGGCTTCATGTTTCTGTCGAGAGTACAAATCAGGCGGGACGCACACTTCGCGCTGAAACCAATCGGAGTCAAGCTGAGGCTTGCATTCACGTATCAGGTCGCCGCAGCGAACCCTGGCACTAGGACTTGTGGCAGATCAAAACACAGAGCCAGCGGCGTCCGTCAGGGTGGTAACCTGCCTTCATTCTTGAGACGAAGGAGTGCAACCATGTCCGATGAAGCGTTTTTGAAAGACTTCCACGCCCTAGCAGCCATAGGTGCCACCAGCGGGCACGGTGTGGAACGTCAAGCGGCCACCCCGGAGGATGGCCGGACCCGCACCTGGTTTGCGCGCTGGGCGGCAGAGCAGGGGTGGCCGGTCCGTGTTGATGGCATTGGCAACATGTTTGCCCTGCTGGAATGGGCACCGGGAGCAGACTATGTGTTCATCGGATCGCACCTGGACAGCCAACCGCTGGCGGGGCGTTTTGACGGGGCTTACGGCGTCGTCGCCGCCCTGCACGCCGCCCGAACGTTCGAACAGAGGGTTAAGGCGTCCGGAGAGCGCCCTCAGTACAATCTGGCCGTCGTCAATTGGTTCAATGAAGAGGGTGCTAGGTTCGCACCCTCCATCATGGGCAGTTCGGTGTATGCCGGGCTGATGAACCAAGAAGACATGCTGGCCGTTCAGGACCTGCAGGGGATTTCTGTACGGGACGCCCTCATCGATATCGGGTTCCTCGGCAGCGATGAGCGACCAAACGCTGCCGCCTACGCCGAGGTACACATTGAGCAGGGCCGCCGACTCGAACGGGAAGGGCTAACGCTCGGAGCGGTCGATTCAAGTTGGTACACCCAAAAGCTCGACGTCGAAGTACTCGGCGAGCAGTCTCATACCGGCGCGACCGCCATGGCGGACCGGCATGATGCCCTGCTCGGTGCAGCGAAAATTGTGCAAATGGTCTATGAGGTGACAGCCGACTTCGCTGAAGAAGCCCTCGTCTCTTCTGTTGGACAGCTCAACGTCGAACCGAATTCACCCATCGTTGTCGCCCGCCGTGTGCATCTCGTGGCAGATCTCCGCTCCGGAGATCCGGAAATCGTTGCCGCGGCCCGGGACAAGCTGGTACGCGATATCAGCGCGCTCGAAGAGAAGCATCGACTGCGGATCAATGTCCGGGACTTCGATGTCAGGCCTATCCAGTACTTTCCGGAAGGAGGCGTCGAGCTGACGGAGAAGGTGGCTGCTCAGCTGGGGCTTGGTATTCGCCGGATTCAGACGATGGCTGGTCATGACTCCGTCGCTATGAATACCATCGTCCCGTCTGTAATGATGTTCATCCCTTCAGTTGACGGTGTCTCCCACTGTGAGCGGGAGTTCACCACGGATGAAGACATGGTCTCGGGCTTGCACGCGCTCATCGAAGTGGCGACGGAGCTGGCCAATGGAGCCCTTACTGGTAGAGGAGAAGGGGACAACTGACCGGCGGTCGCCGCAGGGAGACTTGGAGCGAAAGCGTGTTGATCTAATGTCTTTACTGTCCGGCTTGCTTCACGTTTAGGTGGTCGCCTAGCTTTCCTGATTGCCCCAACCAATTTCCTCGGGATCCTCATAGCGGTATCTGAACGCATGACGGCATACCCAGTCGTTCTTGCGCTGCTCGACGTGTGCGTTGTCGTTGTGCATATTGGTCCGCGCTCAGGGCGGGTAGTAGCCGTTGGTCTCGGCCCACTCGATGAGCAGGGTGTTGATGAACTTTCCGCGGTTATCGAAGCCCAGGCCGCGCGTCGGATACGGCAACTCCGCCACCAGGGCGGCGACACCGGCAACGACGTTGCAGTGGCCCCGGTTCTTTACGGTGGTATTGGCCGTCCACCCGGTGAACACATCGGTCGGCGTGATCGACTAGAGAAACTCACCAGGCAGGGGCGTGTCCACAATGCGCGACCGTGTCGACTTCGAAGAACCCCGTTTCCGCCATCTGCGTCCCGGCCCAGCGGATATCGATCTGGGAACGAAGCATCGTTCCGGGCTTGGTCGAGGACAGCGAGCCGGCCGGGTAGCGTCTGGCCCGTTCCGGCGCCAGATACTGGGCGATCGTCGCCGCCGACATGGCCAGCAACTCTTCCTGGAGCCCATCGCTGCAGACCGATGCGAAGGGCCCGAGTTCATGGAAACGGACGGAGCGCTCGAGCTCATCGGCAATGACTGATTCCTAGTACTTCCCGCGGGGCTCGCCCGATAGTGTCGAGATCCGTTCCAAGGCCGACCGCAACGCAGGACTATAGCGGCGGGCCCGGCGTCTGGGCAGCGGGATCGGGCTGGCCTTGCGGCCCGCGGCGGCGATTAGCTGTCGTCTGGCATTGACTCTGCACCAACCCATCGCGGTGCAGAGGTTATCGGCCAAAACACCTTTCGGGCCTTTGGAAGCCTTGGCGTACTGCATTGCCCGTGCCTTGTGATTTCCCGCCGTGCGCCCATCGAGGTCCCCTGCTTCATACCCCAGTGCACCGCGATGCCCGACCGGTAGGCAGCATTTGGCGAGCATTGCCAAAGGCAACCATGCACCTCATTTCGCGATCATCTACCGTGAGTCATCGCGCCGCCTGACACCCGGGGCCCGACCGGCATACGATGGACCGGTGCTCATCCTGGCCATAGATACTTCCGCCGCCGCCTCCGCGGCCGTGCTCT
>JBBSRY010000217.1:0-5108 GCA_038242595.1 Mycobacteriales bacterium | reverse complement strand
CGAAAGAAGTGGTGAGGCAACGAAAGAAGTGGTGAGGCAACGCAAAGAAATGGTGAGGCAACGCAAAGAAATGGTGAGGCAACGCAAGAAGCGGTGAGGCAACGAACAGAAGCGGTGGGAGAAGCAGGAGGTGCAAAGACTATTCGCCGATGCGCCGCCAAAAGTAGACTTCTTCCCGAGAATCGGTCGGCGACACCCGAGTCGAATCGGGCATCCGACCCCACTCGATGAAACCCAACGATTCGTAGAACTTCTCGAGTCCCTCGCCGCCGCGGGCCGAAAGAGTAAGCGTCTGGGCTCCGAGTTCACGAGCGTAGGCGATCACCTCTTTCACCAACTTCTTACCCAGACCCTGCCCCTGTGCCGCCGGATCAACCATCAGCGTTCGGACGTCGATTCGGTGACTGCTCAAATCCGAGAAATTCGGGATCAGGAACGCACAGGCAAGAAGCTGGTTGCGGGCCAGATCGGTGTCCTTGGTGAAGACGATCGCCTTACGGGTGCCGGCACGAAGCTCATCGACCGCTTTTGCGACTGCGGGTGCGACCTGCTGGCGTGTCACCGATGGGACGAAACCCACCGACCCACCGGCCTCGGAAACCCGATGCCACAATGTCAGCAGAGCTGCGGCAAAAAAGTTGTCAGATGCCAGCGCCGTGCTGCGAGCGCCGACGGCTGCGCCGGGTTGACCTGGGCCAACCCGGCGCACGACCAGATCCGCACCCGACTCCGGCTGAGCTGGTGCTTGGCTCACAGGTTCGGGAACCAGAGGCCGATCTCACGCGCAGCCGACTCGGGCGAGTCAGACCCGTGCACGATGTTGAACTGCACTTCGAGAGCGAAATCGCCACGAATGGTCCCCGGAATGGCCTTTTCGACCGGGTCGGTACCGCCGGCCAGCTGGCGGAAGGCAGCGATGGCGCGTGGCCCCTCGATGACAGCTGCCACCAGTGGTCCGCCAGTGATGAACTCCACGAGGCTGGCAAAGAATGGACGCTCGGCATGCTCGGCGTAATGCTCCTGTGCAACATTGACATCGGTCACCCGATGCTCCAGCGCCACCAACTTCAGCCCCTTGCGTTCAATCCGGCCGATCACCTCACCGACCAGGCCGCGGGCCACCCCATCGGGCTTGATCAGGACCAAACTGCGTTCTTCGGACACGCCAGGAACTCCCTTGTTCTGTACTGCTGATGGAATCAGTCTCGAGCCAGCATTTACTACATCTGAGTACTACATGTTTCCAGTGCGTTGTTCAGGTTACAAAACAGCAGACCGGACGACTAATTACGCGTCGAACCGCTCTCCCGTTGGGAGGGCAGGCTGCCTTCGGCCAATCTGCGACGGTACTCATTGCGAAAGTGCAACAGCGTCCACCAGGCGATGCCATAAATCAGTCCCATCACACCCAATGCCGGATGTACGAACCAGCAGGCGATGTTGACTATCTGAAGTCCGATGATCAGCGGCACCACCCAGGGCTTTTTCACCACAGCACAGGTGGCGATGAGCGCCAGCGTCAAGGCCAGGACCAGGGCTATCTCCCACCAGGCCAACGGTTCGGCGGCCGAGGCCACCGGCAGACCCAGCGGAACTGTGATGGCCTGCAGGAGGAGTGTCCCGGACATCACCCCTCGGAAACCTTTCTCCGGATCAGGTTTCTTAACCGTCGGTGCCGGACTTTCGGCTCTTTGTGCCGCACTTGAAGAACTGTCCTGCGGGCTCACGGTGCTGTCCTTCGAGGTCACTGAATCCCCCGCCCGGCAAGGGCTCTCGCGTCGCCGGCCGAGACCACCGACCCGGTGACCACCACACCGGCGCCAGCCGAATCGTCGGCGGCTTCGCCACCCTGGTGGGCGGTCGCCAATTCGACGGCCAGCGCGATGGCTGATTCCATCCGCGGCGCACTGTGGACTCGTTCCTGGCCGAAGATCTCCTCGGCGAGAACGGTCAGATCGTCGACGGGCATCGACCGGTCCGAGGAGTTGATGGTGATGACCACCTCGTCAAAGGAGTCGACCAGGGCCAGCAGAATGCCGCGGGCATCTTTATCTGCCATCACTGCCAGCACACCGACCAGATGGTTGAACGCGAACTCGTCTTTCAACGCCTGCGCCAAAGCTGTTGCGCCATGAGGGTTATGAGCGGCATCGACCAGCACCGTCGGGGAGGTCTGTACCCGCTCCAACCGTCCTGGTGAGGCAACTGCGGCGAAGCCGTCCTGAATAGCGTTGACATCCAACTGTTTTCCACGACCAGCGCCGAAAAATGCTTCAACAGTGGCCAACGCGACTGCGGCGTTCTCGGCCTGATAGGTGCCGTGCAGTGGCAGGAAGATGTCTTCGTACACACCTCCAAGGCCTTGCAGGGTGAGCCGTTGCCCACCCACGGCAACAGAGCGCTCCAGCACCGAGAATTCACTGCCGAGGCGGGCAACCGTAGCGTCGACTTCGACGCTCTTGCGCAAAATGACGTCCATCGCCTCCGGCTGCTGCCGACCGATGATGACCGTAGCGGCCTGTTTGATAATGCCTGCCTTGACCCCGGCAATCTCGGTAACGGTATCGCCGAGATACTCAGTGTGGTCCAGTCCGATCGGTGTCAGTACCGCGACCTGGGCATCGACAACATTGGTCGAATCCCAGAGGCCGCCGAGGCCGACTTCGATCACGCCGACATCCACCGGCGCATCGGCGAAGGCCGCGTAGGCCATCGCGGTGAGGATCTCGAATTTGGATAGTTCGATGCCACCATCACGAACGCTGCTGGCATCGACCATATCGACGTATGCCGCCAGATCCGTGTAGGTCTCGGCATACCCCCGGGGGCTGATCGGGACTGAATCAAGGCTGATCCGCTCGGTCACCGATTGCAGATGCGGCGAGGTGAAACGTCCGGTGCGCAAACCGATCCGGGAGAGCAGTGCGTCGATCATCCGGGCTGTGGAGGTCTTCCCGTTGGTACCGGCGATCTGCACCACCGGGAAAGCGCGCTCCGGGTTACCGATGATGTCCATCAGAGCGGTGATACGGGCCAGTGTCGGCGCAATTTGAGTTTCCGGTCGTCGCAGATTCAGAATCTCCTCAACGCCGTCGATGGTGAGCAGGGTTGATGGACCGGTGAGCTCATCCTCCTGATCATCCAGATCTGCGGTGGCAGCAGTGATCTCGCCGGTAGGGTCCGGTTCAACAATCTGCTCACGGGTGGGCACGGCGCCGGGTTCCCCCAGCGCGGCTCGCACCTGCTCTTCCACTTCGCCGTGCAAATCGAAGAAGCTGTCATCACTGGTGGAGCGGAATTCGTCAGACTCGGAGATCTCGGGTTCTTCGTCGTCGCGCGGGCCGGTCATGAGGTAGCTCCAAGATCGGCCAAACGCCCCGTGATCCGGGTGATGTCGGCATTGGCCCGATCGGCCCGGCCACGGATCTTGTCCACCACCGCGGCCGGAGCCTTGTCGGTGAATGCGGCATTGGCGAGTTTCTTCGTGGTGTCCTCGATTTCCTTGTGGGCGGCCGTGAGATCCTTTTGAAGACGCGTCTTTTCAGCTGCCAGGTCGATGGTGCTGGAGGTGTCGATATCTACCGTGACCAGTTGCCCGCTCACGCCAACGCCGACCTGCACGCTGATCGAGGGCTGGAATCCAGCTTCCGGCACCGTCAATCTTGCGACCGAACGGATTACCGCTTCCAACGACTCCAGGTCAGCATCGGCCAACCCGGAAAGAGTGGCCGGCACCTTGGCCGAGTCGCGTACGCCCTGGTCGGCGCGGAACCGACGCACCTCGGTGACCAACTGCTGCGCCTTTTCCACTCTGGCCTGAACGGCGAAATCCTTTGGCGCGCCATCACTCTCGGGCCAGGACGCGATCACCAGCGACTCGCCGCCGGTCAGTGATGTCCACAGGGTCTCGGAGACGAAGGGCACAAATGGGTGCAGTAAACGCAGCACGGTATCGAGCGTATGACCGATAACCTCACGAGTGCGTTGGGCCAGGGCATCATCCTCGGAGTAGGTGGCCACCTTGGCGAATTCCAGGTACCAGGAGCAGAACTCGTCCCAGACGAAGTGATAGAGGCCCTCGGCTGCCTTGCCGAACTGGAAATCACCCAGCAGTTTGGTGGTAGCGATAACGGTGGTGTTCAGACGATCCAGAATCCACAGGTCGACGTCGCAAAGCGCGCCGCGGTCCAGTTCACCCGTGGGCAGTGCGGCACCGGACATCAACGCGAATCTGGTGGCATTGAACAACTTGGAACAAAAGTTGCGTGAGCCGGCGACCCATTCGGCGCTGGTGGCCTGATCGGCGCCCGGGTTGGAACTGCGGGCAAGGGTAAAGCGGACAGCGTCGGCGCCGTACGTTTGGATCCAGTCCATCGGGTTGACAACATTGCCGCGAGATTTGCTCATCTTGCGGCCACGCTCATCGCGGACCATGCCGTGCAACGCAACAGTCCTGAAGGGCACCAATGGTTCTCCGGCGGCGTCTTTCATCGCGTAGGTGCCGAGCATCATCATCCGGGCCACCCAGAAGAACAGGATGTCATAACCGGTGACCAACACACTGGTCGGGTAGAACGCCTTGAGAGTATCGGTGTTCGCCGGCCAGCCCATGGTCGAGAACGGCCACAGACCGGAGGAGAACCAGGTGTCCAGAACATCGGGATCCTGCGTCCAGCCTTCGCCCGGCTTTTCATCCTTCGGTCCGACGCAGATAGTTTCCCCGTCCGGGCCGTACCAGACGGGGATCCGGTGTCCCCACCACAGTTGGCGTGAGATGGTCCAGTCATGCATGTTGTCGACCCAGTCGAAGTAGCGCGGGGCCATTTCCGGCGGGTGAATCGCGGTTTCACCGCTGCGAACAGCGTCGGAGGCGGCCTCGGCCAGCGGTGCGACCTTGACAAACCATTGCAGTGAGAGTCGCGGCTCCACCACATCATCAGAGCGCGAGCAGTGTCCGACAGCGTGGAGGTAGGGAATCTTCTCGGCAATGATCCGGCCCTGCGCGCGCAGTTCTTCCTTCACCGCGGCGCGGGCCACAAAGCGGTCCATTCCGTCAAAGACGGTCCCGGTGTTCCACACCGCTGCGGCCTCGTCCAGCACGGTGATTT
>JBBSRY010000216.1:0-5123 GCA_038242595.1 Mycobacteriales bacterium | reverse complement strand
CCTGGTCGGGAAGTAGGAAATCCGGCGCCAGAGCGCCTTCGGCAATGGTGCGCATCAAGTCTTCTTCGGTGAGTTCTTGCCAGGTGGCAGCGGAAAGAATCCGGAGGTGTTGGCCACATATTCGGCGTAGCCCGGCTTGGAACTCGACATCCGCTTCTCAGTCAGGGCTTTGCCGGTTTTTTTGGTGATGAGGTATGTCATCACCACCGGGGACAGCACGGCGAGCAAACCGATCCAGGTCCAGGAATTCATCAGAAAGATCCCCCACCAGACGGTGGCGTCACCGAAGTAGTTGGGGTGGCGGGTGTATCGCCACAACCCGCGATTCATCACCTGGCCCTTGTTCGCCGGGTCCTTCTTGAAATCGGCCAGCTGGGCATCGCCAATGGATTCAAAAGCCAGACCGATCAACCAGATGACGACACCGACCCACAATCCCCACCCCACCGGGCCGGGCAGCACCATGGCCAGTTGAACCGGGAGCGAAACGAACCACATACCCAGACCCTGGGGGATCTGGACTTTGCCGATGATGCCGAGTGGGCCGGCGTCCTTGAGCATGTCGACGTAGCGCTCATCCTCCGGCAGACCGTGGTTGCGCAGCAGTATGTAGCCGCCCAGCCGGAGGCCCCAGATCGCCACCGCAGCCAGGACCACCCACCGCTGGGTCAGGTCGCCGACATCGGCAATCCCCGAGACAATAAAAGATGTGAGGGCGACCAGGACGAAACCGGGTCCCCATAACGCATCGATCACCGAGTACTTGCCAGTGATCTTGCCGATCGTGAAACCGACAGCCATCAGAACAATGACGGCCAACAGCGAAAAACCAAGAACTGCAAAGAGAGTGGCGGTGGGGAAACTCATGGGCGCTGCACCAGAATTTGATCGACGCCCATCCGGTTTTCCTCGAAGGCCAGCGCGCTACCCACCAGGTAGAGCCGCCACACCCGGGCCCCCTTTTCGCCGAGCATGCCGATCACCTCGGGGAGCCGGGATTCGAAAGTGTGCGCCCAGGCGCGGATGGTCCAGGTGTAGTGGTTGCGCATTGCCTGCACCCCAAGGACTTCCAGTCCGGCGTCGGTCAGCAGGTTGACCGTGGTACCCAGCGGTTTCATGTGCATATCCGGAGCGATGTACTTTTCAATGAACTCGCCGCCGCCAGGGTTGTTCTGACCACGGGACATCTGCTGGATCAACGCTTTTCCACCAGGCTTCAATGCATCTTTGATCAAGCCGGCAAACACCGGATATTCGGCGTCCCCGACGTGTTCACCCATTTCGATGGTGGAGACCGCGTCGTAGCCGGTTGATCCGGTCAGTTCCCGGTAGTCCATCAGCTTGACGGTAACCCGATCTGTCAGGCCTTCCTCGGCGATCCGCTTGGAGACATAGTCGAACTGCTGTTGGGACAGCGTCACACCGGTGGAATGGGCGCCGTAGTACTTGGCCGCATGACAGATCAGTGAGCCCCAGCCACAACCGATGTCGAGATGTTGGCTGCCGGGCTCGAGTTCGAGTTTCTGGCAGACCATATCGAGTTTTGTTTGTTGCGCCTGCGCCAGGTCTTCCGGCGAATCGCTTCCCTCGGTGCCCGGCGGGTAGAAGCCGCTCGAGTAGGCCATCGACTTGTCCAGCAGGAGCTCATAAAAACTATTGGACAAATCATAGTGATGGGCGATGGCGGCCCGGTCACGGTCTTGGGTGTGCTTGCCGCCAGCAAGTTTGGCGTGCTGTCCGGCCCTCGGTGGCCGCGGTCCGATCACGCCAAGAGCCAGTGCTGATGGCAGCAGTTTGATCAGACCGAGGTGGGGTTTGGTGACCGTGCCGGAGCGGACAGCTGCCCACATCGAGGCAAGACCGCTACCCAGGTCACCCTCGAAATCCAGATCACCATTGATATAGGCCTCGGTGAGACCGGTTTCGTTCGGCGCCCACAGCAGCCGTCGCAGGGCTCGGCGCGAGGTGATGATCACCTTCGGCGCCTGCGCCGGACCGGCAACAGAGCCATCCCAGGCCTGGATCTGCAGCGGCAAACTACCGCCCAGGAACGAACTGACCAAGCCATACAACCGCTGCGCCTTCGACACCATCTGAGGTTCTCCTTCTCCCTACGAATACCAGTGGTTCGGTGTGACTCAGAGCCTGGATTGGCCCCTCAACTGAACCGGCGGCGATAAACCCGGGTTTCCCAGGGGCGCAGGGTGATTTCGGCGGCGCCATCGGCCGGATAGTTGGCCAGAACCAGTTCTTCAGCGGCCCAGCCGGCCAGGTCCACTGCAACAGAATCGCCGGTGAAGTTGCCCAGCGTCAGCAACTCGGTGGCAGCCGTGGTGCGGGTGAAGGCATAAACCGACGGGTCCTGTGGCAGCAACATCTTAAAAACCCCGTCGGTGACAGCCGGTTCGGTGTGCCGCAACTCGATCAGCGCGCGGTAATGATGGAACACCGAATCCGGGTCGGCCAACGATGCCTCCACATTCACGCCGACGTAATTGGGATTGACCGGGAGCCACGGCTCACCGGAGCTGAACCCGGCTCTCTCAGCATCAGACCATTGCATGGGGGTGCGGGCGTTGTCGCGGCTGATGTGCCGTATCCCGGGCAGAATCTGGTCCGGCGTCAGTCCTTGGGCCACGGCCTGCCGGTAGTAGTGGATGGTCTCGATGTCGGCGAAGTCGGCAATGGTCTCGAACGGGTAGTTGGTCATCCCGAGTTCTTCGCCCTGATAGATGTAGGGCGTGCCGCGGTGCAGATGCAGCACGGTGGCCAGCATCTTCGCCGACTGAACACGGAACTCGTTGTCGTCGCCGAACCGACTGACGATCCGTGGCTGGTCGTGGTTGTCCCAATACAGGCTGTTCCAACCGGTTTCGGCCATTCCGACCTGCCAGCGACCGAGACTGGCCTTCAAATCCAGCAGGTTGAGCGGGTGCGAGACGAACTTGTTGCCAGTGAAATCCAAACCCATATGCTCGAACTGGAACACCATGTCCACCTCGGCGCGCACCGGGTCGGTAAACAGAATCGCGTCGTCGATGGTGACACCCGGGGTCTCCCCCACGGTCAGGGTCTGCCCGGGCCGGGCGGCAAAAACCTGCCGGTGCATCTCCTGCAGAAACTCGTGGATGCGCGGGCCGCTGGTGAAGTGCGCGCTACCGTCGGCGTAGATGCCGCCGGCGATGGTTAATCCGGCTCCACCGGAAATGCCATCGGTCAGTGGCAGTTCCTTGGAGATCAGGTTGATGACATCCATCCGGAAGCCGTCGACTCCGCGGTCCAGCCACCAGTTCATCATGTCGTAGACCGCGGATCTCACAGCCGGATTCTCCCAGTTCAGGTCCGGTTGTTTGCGGGAGAACAGGTGCAGGTAGTACTGGCCCGATTCCGGATCCCATTCCCAGGCCGAGGGGCTGAAAAAGGATGACCAGTTGGTCGGTTCGGCGCCCGGGGCGCCGCCTTCCATTCCCGGCCGCGGATCGGCCCACCAATACCAGTCCCGCTTATCGCCGCCGGCCCGCGAGTTCACGAACCAGGAGTGCTCGTCGGAGGTGTGGTTGACCACCAGGTCCATTACCAGCTTCATCCCCCGTTGATGGATCCCGGCCAGTAACTCGTCGAACTGGGCCAAATTCCCGAAGACCGGCTCGACATCGACGTAATCGCTGATGTCATAACCGTTGTCGTCCTGCGGCGACGGATAGATGGGTGAGAGCCACAGGACGTCGACGCCGAGAGAGGCCAGGTAATCGAGGCGAGAGATGATGCCGCCCAGGTCGCCGATACCATCGCCATTGGAATCGGCGAACGAACGCGGATAGATCTGGTAGACAACGGCGTCGCGCCACCATGGTTGCCGGCTCACTGTTTGAGCGCTCCTCTCCTCACGCGGGAACACTATCGATCCCCCTGCACCAGTACACCAGCTGTAGTGGTCTGACAAATCTGCGCGGCAAGATCAAATGAGGTCAATATGCTGCTCGCTGATGCCTGCTGCCGCCTGGTCGCCGCTGAACGATCAGAGTGCGGTGATCGCGGCTGCGCCGAACATGTGACTATGCTGCCGGTCGTGCATCGAGCAGGTTTTGTCTTCGGGAGATTGATCGCTGGGGTGGCTGCCCGGCAGAAGTTGCTCGGTGCCTCGTGACCCAGGCGCCGGTTTCACCGAAACGTATTCTGTCCCTGGCCGGTTCGGCCTTCATCGTCCTCGCCGCCGAGCCGATCTTTCTGCTGGTCGACACCGCCGTCGTCGGGCACCTTGGCAAGATCCCGTTGGCCGCCCTTGGCGCGGCCGGCACCATCATGACGCTGCTGGCCATCCTGGGCACCACCTTGCAATACGGCACCACCGCCAGGGCGGCACGGTTCTTCGGATCCGGCCGACGACCGGCCGCGGTCAACGAGGGGGTCCAGGCCTCCTGGCTGGCCCTGGGTTTCGGGATCGCTGCGGTAGTGATCGGGCAGTTGATCGCCGGTCCGGCCACTCGCCTGATCGCCGGCGGCGCCGGTGAAGTAGCTGCCGCCGCCGAGTCCTGGTTGCGGGTTGCGATGCTCGGCCTGCCAGGGTTGCTGTTGATCGCAGCGGCCAACGGTTGGTTGCGCGGCGTCCAGGACACCCGCACCCCGGTTCGGGTCATCGTGTTGGCAAATGTGTTGTCGGCCATCGCCTCTCCGGTGCTGGTGTATCCGGTGGGGCTGGGTCTGGAAGGGTCAGCGATCGCCAACGCGGTGGCCCAGACATTCGGCGCCGTCCTGTGTCTGCGGGCATTGCGGCGCGAGGCGGTGCCGTTCCAACCGGAATGGCCGATCATGAAAAAGCAACTGCGGGTCAGCCGCGACCTGGTGTTGCGATCATTGGCATTTCAGGCCTCCGGGATGACGGCTGCCGGGGTGGCCGGCCGGATGGGCGCCGCCCAGTTGGCCGCTCATCAGATCGGATTGCAACTGTGGAATCTGGTGGCGCTGCTGCTGGATGCCTTTGCAATTGCCGCGCAATCGTTGGTCGGAGCAGCTCTGGGTAGCGGGGACACCAAAGGCGCCAGAACTGTTGCCTGGCAGGTGACGAAATACGGCGCCGTTGCCGGGGTGGTATTCGGGATCCTGTTCGGTGCCGGTTGGTATCT
>JBBSRY010000215.1:0-5123 GCA_038242595.1 Mycobacteriales bacterium | reverse complement strand
TATGGGAGCTTTAGAATTGACTGGAATGCCCGAAGTGCCCCCATTGCCAACGCGGTATTACCCCAATTGTCCCATAACTACGCATCTCGTTTCTTCAACAGCGTCAGTGCGACCACGTACAACACGACGGCTGTCGCCACGAACACCAAACCGCCCTGCCACCAGTTGGGCGATGGATAGCTACCGTCCAACGCCGGCGGACCCTGTCCATCGCTGAATCCAGCCGTGTAAAACTTGCTGCCCGCGTTGAACGGCAACCAGGGCGCCACCCGTCGGCCAAAGCTGCCGAATAGCGGAAACAGTGATTCCAGGGTGGGCCAGATGAGCAGGGCGGCAATGGCTCCGGCGGACTGGCGGATGAGCGAACCGACGGCCACCGCGATCACAGCGGCCACCATCACCATTACTGCCGGGCCCCAGACGTAACGCCACTCGTCGGCGTTGTTGATATCCATCGCGTTCGCCGGCGCGTCCGGTCCATGAATAGCCACCATCAGGTAATAGGAGGCGAACGAGGTGAGCAGTGTAACCAGCAGCGCAAGGACGGCAACGACGATTGTTTTGGCCGCCAGCACCCGGCCGCGTTTGGGGACCGCCAGGAAGGAGTTGCGGATGGTGCCGAACCGATATTCGGTGGTGATGGCCAGCGCGGCCATCACCATCATCACCGACAACGCAAAGTTGATCCCGGCCTGACTGCTACTGACGCCGGCGTTGGCTCCGCCCTCGACCAACGACAGGATGGCAGAAAGTCCGAGTCCGAAGAACACCACCAGCAGCAGGCACCAGTAGGGGGATCGGGTGGAGAACAATTTGATGCGTTCAACATTGAGCAGTGACATGTCATTTTCCTCGGTACGGTGCGGGCTCAGTGCCGACTGTGGGGGGCGCGGCCGGGGCACTTGAGCCCAGGCCATCATGGGCGTTGTATTCCACCGAGTCCCCGGTCAACTTGATGAACGCGTCCTCCAGCGAGCCCGATTGTCCGGACAACTCGTGGAGCGTGATACCGGTTGACCCGGCCAGATCACCGATCTGCTCGATCGGAGCGTCCGTGACCGACAGCGCGTCCGGCAGATCCGTTACCGTCAAACCGGCAGCCAGCAACACTTCTCGAAGCTGGGGTAACTCAGGGGAGCGCACCCGGACACTGGCCACCGTCGAATTGGTGATGAAGTCGGCGGTGGAACTGTCGGAGATCAGCCGGCCGCGACCGATGACCAACAGGTGGTCAGCGGTCAATGCCATCTCGCTGAGCAGGTGGCTCGATACCAGGACTGTTTTGCCGTTGCTCGCCAGTTGCTTCATAAAGCTACGGATCCAGTGGATGCCTTCCGGGTCCAAACCGTTGACCGGCTCGTCGAACAGCAGGATCTGCGGGTCACCGAGCAGTGCCCCGGCGATGCCGAGTCGTTGCTTCATGCCAAGGGAGTATTTGCCGGCGGCTTTGTCGGCGACCGCGGTCAGACCGACGGTGTCCAGCACGTCGGCCACGCGCTTGGTCGAAATGCCGTTGGAGGCCGCCATCCAGCGCAGATGTGCTTTGGCGCTCCGGTTCGGGTGGATCCAGTTCGCGTCCAAGAGCGAACCAATCTTGGTCAACGGACGCGGGATAGAGGCATACGGGACGCCGTCGATCAGCACCCGTCCCCTGGTCGGGGTGTCCAAACCGAGGATCATCCGCATCGTGGTGGATTTGCCGGCGCCGTTGGGCCCGAGGAATCCGGTCACGATCCCGGGGCTGACGGTAAATGAAAGCTCATCCACCGCAACGGTCTTGCCGTAGATCTTGGTCAGACCGACCGCTTCAATCATTGTCGGAACCTCGTGCTCATAGGTGATGGTCTTGGTCGTGCCGGGATTAGCTGTAGGCCGGGTATTGCTTTTTCACTCGTGCATCACCTTGCCTTATGCCGGGTCTGATTACCTCGTTCTGTGGGGTGTTCAAGGGTCATTCCTGGGGATGACCCTGAGCGGGATAGATCCGACTCGGGGTGAAATCTCGGGGTCTGCGGTTCGGTCCCGGCTAGGCTGGCGGAGTGTCTGTGACCAATGAACGTTCGATAGACCCCAGCTTTCTGGCCCTGCCCATGCGGGCCATGGCCGATGCCGCTTTGAGCACCGCCAAAGCGCTGGGCGCCGAACACGCCGATTTCCGCTTTGAACGGATCCGTACCGAAATGATCGGGGTCCAGGACGGAGCCGTACAGTCCGCCGCCGATTCGGTGACCGTCGGCTATGCGGTGCGGGTCATTGTCAACGGTAGTTGGGGCTTTGCTGCCGGTGTCACGCTGACGCCTGATGCCGCCGCTGCGGTGGCCAGATCCGCCATCGCAGTGGCCACGGCCCTGCACTCGGTGGTGGCCGAACGGATCGAACGGGCCGATGAACCGATCTACGCCGACGTCAATTGGATCAGTGCCTATGACATCGACCCGTTCGAGGTGGACGCGGCCGAGAAGGTGGGCCGACTGATCGATTGGTCGGAGCGGCTGAAGGCCGCCGATGGGGTCGCGCACTCCTCGACCGGGTTGATGGCGGTCAAGGAACACAAGTTCTATGCCGACCTGGCCGGCACCACCACCACCCAGCAGCGAGTCCGGCTGCACCCCACGCTGTCTGCGGTGGCTGTGGATTCCTCGACCGGTGGATTCGAGTCGATGGACTCATTGGCGCCGCCGGTCGGCCGGGGCTGGGAATACCTGACTGCCGGACCGGCCGGTGGTGGCTGGGATTTTGACGCCGAAATTGCGGTGATTCCAGAATATCTGGCGGAGAAGGTGAAAGCGCCATCGGTCATTGCCGATCGCTACGATCTGGTCATCGACCCGACAAACCTTTGGCTGACGATCCACGAATCGGTCGGGCACGCCACCGAATACGATCGCGCCATCGGCTACGAGGCAGCTTATGCGGGGACATCTTTCGCCACTCCGGACAAGTTGGGCACGCTGAAGTATGGCTCGACTTTGATGAATGTCACCGGCGATCGTACCGTCCGGCACGGGCTTTCAACCATCGGCTACGACGATGACGGGGTGGCAGGTCAGCAGTGGGAACTGATCACCGGCGGGACCCTGGTCGGCTACCAACTTGATCGAGTGTTCGCCCATAAACTCGGACTGCCCCGCTCCAACGGCTGCGCTTACGCCGATTCGCCGCTGCATCAACCGATTCAGCGGATGGCCAATGTCAGTCTGGCCGCTGATCCGGCGGGCGGCAGCACCGCCGATCTGATCTCCGGTGTCGAGGACGGCATCTATGTGGTCGGTGATAAATCCTGGTCGATCGACATGCAGCGCTACAACTTCCAGTTCACCGGTCAACGATTCTTCCGGATCAAAGGTGGCAAACTCGCCGGGCAGGTACGAGATGTCGCCTATCAGGCGACCACCACCGACTTCTGGGGGGCGATGAGGGCCACGGGTGGCCCGCAAACCTGGCTGCTGGCAGGTGCTTTCAACTGTGGCAAGGCCCAACCCGGGCAAGCGGCGGCAGTTTCGCATGGCGCCCCGAGTGCGCTTTTCGAACAGATCAATATTTTGAATACGGCATCGGAGGCAGGGAAGTGACCGCGCAGCTCACGCCGCAGCAGATCGTTGAAACCGCCCTGGCGGCCTCCAAGGCCGACGGCTGCATCGTGGTAGTCACCTGCGATAGCACCGCCAATGTTCGGTGGGCCAATAACACCGTGACGACCAGTGGGGTGTCGGACTCGTTGAGTTGGTACGTGGTTTCGGTGATCGGACGCGGGGCGGGCACTGTCGAGTCCGCGGTGACCGACGCCGCGTCCATTGCTCAAGTGGTGGCACAGGCCGAAAATGTCGCCAGGGCAGCCGGTCCGGCGCAGGATGCGGCCCCGCTGATCGAGGGGGAGGCGGACCCGGACTTCGACCAGCCGCCGGTGGGCACCACCTTCAGCGTCTACGACCGGTTGATCCCTGGCCTGGCAAGCTCTTTCGATTCTGCGCGGAGCGGGGAGAAGATCCTGTACGGTTTTGCCCGTCACGAGTCGGCCACCCACTATCTGGGTACCTCGACCGGGATCCGCCGTCGTTGGGTGCAGCCAACCGGCACCGTGGAAGTAAATGCCAAGAGCGCGGACCTGACGCGTTCGTCCTGGACCGCGTTATCCACCTCGGATTTTCTCGATGTCGACATCACCGCGATGACAAAGTCTCTCGATCTACGGTTGGAGTGGGCAAAGCGCTCGATCGAACTCGGACCGGGTCGATACGACACGGTACTGCCGGCCACGGCAGTTGCCGACCTGATGATTTATCTTGCCTGGAGCGCCGGCGGCCGAGCCGCCCACGAGGGCCGTTCAGCTTTTGCCGCCCCCGGTGGTACCCGGGTCGGTGAGCGGCTCACCGACCTCCCGATCTCCATGTTCAGCGATCCCACTTCGCAACTGATCGAAGCGGCACCGTTTCTGATGGCCGGCGGATCCGGTGATGAGATCAGTGTTTTCGATAATGGTGCAAATATTGGACGTGCTGATCTGATCACCGATGGCGTGATCTCCGGGCTGATACACACCCGGAGTTCGGCAGCGGAATTCGGTGATCCGTTTGTGCCCACCACCGACAATTTGGTGGTCACCGGTGGGGATGAAACCCGCAGCACCCTGGATCTGGTGGCCGGGGTCAAGCGGGGTCTGTTGGTCACCTCCCAGTGGTATATCCGCACGGTTGATCCGATTACCCTGCTGCTCACCGGACTCACCCGGGATGGCGTATTCCTGATCGAGGATGGTGAGATCGCCGGCGCGGTCAATAATTTCCGTTGGAACATGTCGCCACTGGATGTGCTGCGGCAAACTTCAGCGGTGGGCCGCACCGAGCGTGCGTTATCCAGGGAATGGTCGGACTACTTCACCAGGTCCTTGATGCCCTCCATGCTCGTCGAGGGTTTCAACATGTCCTCGGTGTCGCAGGCGCAGTAGTAGCCGTTATTGGTTCAGACCCGCCAACGGCGGGAGAGACCGATCACTCGGGCGCATAACATGGCGCCCGCCACGGCCACTAGCAACGGCACCACCAGTTCGATGCCGGTGCGGCTGAATTCGAGCATCAGCACAATTGCAAACAGCGGCGCGCGCTGAGTGGTCGCCAGTACCGCGG
>JBBSRY010000214.1:0-5124 GCA_038242595.1 Mycobacteriales bacterium | reverse complement strand
GGACTGGCGCGCAATGCCGCTTTGACCCGCCCGCGCCCCGGTCACGCCGATCTGGCCGGCATGCAGAAGTACGGCTTCGACGACGCCCGTCCGGTCCTGGAGCGCGCGTCCGCCCGCGAGACCGCGGCCCGCGTTGCCCTGGGCACTGTGGCGCAGAATTTTCTGCGCCAAGTGCTTGGCGCCGAAGTGGTTTCTCATGTGGTGTCCATCGGTGAGGCCGATGCCGTTGACGGCCCGCTGCCGACGCCGGCCGATCGCGACGCCATCGACGAATCGCCAACCCGCGCATTTGATCCGGAATCAACAGCCGTGATGTCGGCCGAAATTGATGCCTGCAAGGAGGACGGTGACACCCTCGGCGGTGTGGTCGAAGTACTTGTCTACGGACTACCGCCGGGGCTGGGTTCCTTTGTGCATGGTGACCGGCGACTGGATGCTCGATTGGCCGGCGCGCTGATGAGCATTCAGGCCATCAAGGGTGTTGAGGTGGGTGACGGATTCCGCACCGCACGTCGTCGTGGCAGCGCAGCGCATGATGAGATCGACCCCCTCAACCCCGGAGTGCGTCGCCGCAGCAACCGAGCCGGCGGTATTGAAGGTGGTATGACCAACGGTGAAATCCTGCGGGTCCGCGCGGGAATGAAGCCGATCTCCACGGTGCCGCGCGCGCTTGCCACTTTTGATGTGCTGACCGGCGAGCCCGCGGTTGCCAATCATCAACGCAGCGATGTCTGCGCGGTGCCGGCCGCCGGCGTCGTGGCCGAAGCCATGGTGGCGCTGGTGGTGGCCGAGTCGGTAGTCGAAAAGTTCGGCGGTGACTCGGTGGCCGAGACCAAGCGCAATGTGCAGGCCTATCTGGCAACCATTGGGGCCACCGCACCGGTTTCGCAGTGACCACGCGACCTTTGGTGGTGCTCGTCGGCGCCCCGGGAGCGGGCAAAACCTCGGTGGCCCAAGCCCTCTCGGCTCGGCTCGGGATCGACGTCCGGGACACAGACTGGGATATCGAGAGTTCGACCGGTCGCGATATCCCGGATATTTTCACCAATGATGGTGAGGAAGTCTTTCGGGCACTGGAAAAGACTGCGGTCCAAACGGCTTTGGTGACCCACGAGGGCATCCTGTCGCTCGGTGGCGGTGCGATCCTGGCCGCTGAGAACCGGGAGAAACTACGCGGTCATGCCGTGGTGCACTTGGCGGTATCGATGGCGCAGGGCGTCCGGCGCACCGGAATGGCCACCAATCGACCACTATTGGTCGGCATCAATCCGCGAGCCACTTTCAAGGCGCTGCTGGATGCTCGGCTGCCACTGTATCGAGAGGTCGCTGCTTTGGAGGTTGACACCGATCAGCGCTCGGTTGACGAGGTGGTAGAAGTGATTGTTGATTGGCTCGAGGAGAAATCATGACCGAACCGGTAGTCATTCGGGTCCATACCGCATCGCCCTATGACGTCACCATCGGGCGTGGGCTGCTGGGCGAGTTGGTCGACGCTGTTCGTGGCAGCACCAAGGCAGCCCTGATCCACACCGAAACCCTGAGAGCAACAGCTGAGGTCATTCGTGAAGAGATGGCCAAGTCGGGGGTCGACACCAACTTGGTCGAGATCCCGGACGCCGAGGACGCCAAAAACCTTGAAGTGCTTGGTTTCTGCTGGAACGTCTTTGGCAAGATGGAACTGGGTCGAAGCGATGTTGTGGTCGGGCTGGGTGGGGGAGCCGTCACCGACCTGGCCGGTTTTGCTGCCGCCACCTGGATGCGTGGCGTCAAGTTGGTACAGGTACCGACAACGTTGTTGGCCATGGTCGATGCCGCCATCGGTGGCAAAACCGGAATCAATACCGACGCCGGCAAGAACATGGTCGGATCGTTCTACGAACCTGCTGCTGTCATCGTGGATCTGGCCACGCTGGAAACGTTGCCGCGCAATGAGCTCGTTGCCGGGATGGCCGAGATCGTCAAGGGTGGATTTATCGCCGATCCGGAAATACTGCGCATCATCGAGGCAGATCCGGCCGCAGCGGTTGATCCCACCGGACCCGAACTGGCCGAGTTGGTGCGTCGCAAGATTGCGATCAAAGCCGATGTGGTGTCGCAGGATCTGAAAGAGTCGGACCTGCGCGAGATCCTGAATTACGGCCACACCTTGGCCCATGCCATCGAAAAGCGGGAGAAGTACCGCTGGCGTCACGGCGCGGCCGTGTCTGTCGGGTTGGTTTTTGCCGCCGAGTTGGCCCGCGCTGCCGGGCGGTTGGATGACGAAACCGCCGACCGGCATCTTACCGTGCTGCATTCCCTCGGTCTGCCAACGACTTACGACCCGGAGGCACTGCGCGACCTGGTGAAAATCATGGGTTCGGACAAGAAAACCAGGGCCGGGATGTTGCGGTTCGTGGTGCTGGACGGGTTGGGTAAGCCCGGTCGTCTGGAAGGTCCGGATCCGTTGCTGTTGGCGGCGGCCTACTCGGTGATCGCCGGCCGGAAACCATCGCCAGCCCTGACCTCACTGAGCTGACAGGTTCCCGTCGGTGGTCACGACCCGGATGGTTGCTGGGCCTGCTTGGTTTTGGCCCGCAGTCAGGGGCCGCCACACGTCAGCAGCCCACACTCTTGTGGGGCACACCGGGTTGGGTTAACGTGCCGAACATGTTTGATCATGTGGGTATCCAGGTCGCTGACGTTGCCGCTTCCGCCGCTGCTTACCAAACAGCACTGGCCCCGATCGGATTGATCGAGGTCATAAGGCACGAAACTCCGGCCGGCCCGGTGGTCGGCATGACCGATGAGAGCGCCGACCGTGCGCCTTATTTCTGGCTGAGTCCGGGTACGGTGACCGAACCTCGACACGAGTCCCACATTGCGTTCCTGGTCCCCAGCCGAGCAGCGGTTGACGCCGTCGGCGCCGCCGCCGAAGCGGCCGGACTGGAGATCCTGCACGCACCGGCCGAGCATCCGGAGTACCACCGGTCCTACTACGGCGTGTTCTTCCGGGACCTGGACGGCAACAACATCGAGGCAGTCTGTCACGCTCGGTAATAGTGGTCGTGGGCCAACTCCCCGAACAATCCTCGTAGGATTGGCCGATGCCTGCCATTCACGCTGCCCGTCGTTCAGCGCTTCGTCACGCCATCAGTGCGGCTGGAGTCGAAGCGATCCTCATCACTGACCTGCTCAATGTCTGCTACCTCACCGGATTCACCGGATCCAATGCAGCGCTGGTGGTTTCGGCTGATTCAGCGGAGTCGGAGGACGGCACCAGGTTCTGCACCGACGGGCGCTACCTCACCCAGAGTGCTCAACAGGTTCCGGATCTGGAGCGGGTTATCGATCGGCCATGTGATGTTGCCCTGGTCCGAGGCCTGCCCGGGCGTCTCGGATTCGAGGCGGATTCCGTTACCGTGGCCGGCCTGACCACGCTCGAAGAGGCTGCCGACGCCGAGTTGGTAGCGCTGAGCGGAATTGTCGAACTACTGCGGGCGATCAAAGACCCGGGCGAAATCGAGGATCTGCGGCAGGCCTGCGCGGTGGCTGATCAAGCCTTCGAAGATCTGCTGGCCGCCGGCGGCGTCAAAGTCGGTCGGACCGAACGGGAAGTTTCGCTCGATCTGGACGAACGGATGCGTCGTCTGGGAGCAGCGGACCCGGCATTCGAGACCATCGTCGCGGCCGGCCCGAATAGCGCCATCCCACACCATCGGCCCACTGCCGCTGTGCTCAGCCCCGGCGACTTCGTCAAATTCGACTTCGGCGCCCGCGTTGCCGGCTACCACTCCGATATGACCCGCACGGTCGTACTGGGGGAGCCGGCGGACTGGCAGCGCGAGATCTACCAGGTGGTGGCCGCCGCACAGGCGGCCGGCCGGGAAGCCAGTATGCCCGGCGCCGTCTGTAGTGACGTCGATGGCGCAGCCCGCACGGTGATTGCCGAGGCCGGGTATGGCAAGTACTTCCTGCACGGCCTGGGACACGGCATCGGTCTGCAGATCCACGAAGCTCCGAGCGTCGGGTCCGTTTCAAGCGGTATTATGGCCCCGGACATGGTTGTCACCGTGGAACCCGGTATTTATCTTCAGGGTCGCGGTGGCGTCCGGATCGAGGACAGTGGAGTGATCCGCCCGGAAGGGTATGAATTACTCACGCTTACCACCAAAGAACTTCTGGTGCTCTAGCTGCCGCTGGTGCCGACGATGTGTCGCCACCTGGCGGCCTCGTCGTGTGCGGGCGGTACGCAGACGCCGAATACATGCAGTATTGACCGCAATAGGGAGTATAGATGGCCTCGACCAACGATCTCAAGAACGGCCTTGTCCTGAATCTCGAGGGACAGCTGTGGACTGTCACCGAGTTCCAGCACGTCAAGCCAGGTAAGGGTCCAGCGTTTGTGCGTACGACGCTCAAGCACGTGCTGACCGGGAAGGTGGTTGACAAGACGTTCAACGCCGGCCTCAAAGTGGACACGGCCACCGTGGACAAGCGGGATATGACCTTCCTCTACAAGGATGGTGGTGACTTCGTCTTCATGGATCAGGAAACCTACGACCAGATCAACATCTCGGCGGTGGCTGTCGGTGGCGCAGCTGATTACCTGCTGGAGAACTCCGAGGCGATGGTTGCCACCCACGAAGGTTCAGTGCTGTTCGTCGAACTGCCTGTCTCGGTGGAGTTGATTGTCTCCCATACCGACCCGGGCTTGCAGGGCGACCGTTCCACCGGTGGCAACAAGCCGGCCACCCTGGAAACCGGCGCCGAGATCCAGGTTCCGCTGTTCCTCAACACCGGTGACAAGATCAAGGTGGACACCCGCGATGGTCGCTACCTGGGTCGCGTCAACAGCTGATGTCAGCCAGGACCAAGGCACGCAAGCGCGCTCTTGACGTGCTTTTCGCCGCCGATGCCCGTGATGTTGACCCGATTACCGTGATGGCGCAGCGGGCCGAGCAACCCGAAGCCGTCCCGATGGGGGAGTACGCCGAGGAGATCGTGCGCGGCGTATTCGAACACCACGCCCGGATCGACTCTCTTCTCTCAGAGCATTCCGAGGGCTGGACGCTGAGCCGGATGCCGGCCGTTGACCTGGCGATACTGCGGATCGCCGTCTACGAATTGCTGTACTCGTTGGATGTG
>JBBSRY010000213.1:0-5149 GCA_038242595.1 Mycobacteriales bacterium | reverse complement strand
CGGAACCGGGCGCCTGGAACTGCATCCCGATGATGTTCCCGATGGAGCTCGCGTCCTGGCCGTCGATGATGTGCTGGCCACCGGAGGGACAGCCACCGCGGCTTGTGCCTTGTTGACAGAGGCAGGGGCCACCGTTGTCGGGGTGGCGGTAGTGATGGAGTTGAGCGATCTGGGCGGCCGTGATCGCTTCCGGGCTTCGAGCAATGCACCATTGGCCGCAATACGCCTGCTCTGAATTCCGGCCCTGCTCTTCGGCCGTCCCACTTCGAGACCGTGGCCTTGTTGATCGAGCTATGTCGAGACCCAGTGCGTTACTCGAGTCTCGTCGGGACCCAGTTCGACCAGCAACATTGTTGTGAGCGGAGCCCGAACCCGCTGGTTGTGCGCAGAGGATCAGCACGCCGGGACTATGCTCGTTGAAGTGAGTAACCGGTGGGGTCGCTGGTCTCTCTGTGCCGAATCGGTTGCCGCCTCCGCGCGGTCGAAACGGCTGCCGGACACCCACGCCGGACCCCCGACCCGCGAAATGAACCGCGATTGGAGGTCCGTTGAGTTCTGATATTGCGGGCGTGAGCGAAAAATCCGAAGCCGCGGCACCAACGGCATCGGTACCATCGGCATCAGCCCCGACCGCTCCGGCCGGCTCACAACCGAATGGATCCAAGCCCGACGGACCAAAGTCGGCTGTACCAAAGTCGGCTGTCCCAAAGCCGGCTGCACCAAAGTCGCCTGCATCAAGACCGAATGCATCAAAACCGGCTGGATTACCACCGGCTACCTCAATAGTGCCTGCACCAAAGCCGACCGGTTCCGGTCACGCAATATCAGCTTTGCAGGCAGCCACCCCCGCTGCGCCGCCGCAAGAAACGCTGTCCGCCACCCGCCGGGTTCGTAACCGATTGACTCGGCGGATGAGCGGCCAACGACTGAACTCCGGTCCCACCACCGTTCTAGAACCACTTTTTGCGGTGCATCGTTCCTACCACCCCAAAGCCGATCTCAAAATTTTGCAGAAGGCCTATGAGATTGCCGAAGAGGCCCATCGTGGCCAGTTCCGCAAATCCGGTGACCCGTACATCACGCACCCGCTAGCGGTTGCCACCATCCTGGCCGATCTGGGGATGGACACCACCACCGTTGTCGCCGCCCTGCTGCACGACACCGTGGAGGACACGCCGTACAGCCTGGCGCAGGCCACCGCAGATTTCTCCGCTGAGATCGCGCACCTGGTTGACGGTGTCACCAAACTCGACAAGGTCAACTTTGGCGACGCCGCTGAGGCAGAGACGATCCGCAAGATGGTCATTGCCATGGCACGTGATCCACGGGTGCTGGTGATCAAACTGGCCGATCGGCTGCACAATATGCGCACCATGCGTTTCCTGGCGCCGGAAAAGCAGGCTAAGAAAGCGCGCGAGACTCTGGAAGTGTTGGCGCCGTTGGCCCATCGCCTCGGTATGGCCACCATCAAATGGGAATTGGAGGATCTGGCTTTCGCCATCCTGCATCCCAAGCGCTACGGCGAGATCGTCCGCTTGGTCGCCGATCGGGCGCCGTCCCGCGACACCTACCTAGCGACCGTTACATCGGAACTGTCCACCGAAATGACCGCCGCCAAAATCAACGCCGAGATAGTCGGCCGCGGTAAGCATTACTACTCGATCTATCAAAAAATGCAGGTCCGTGGTCGGGAATTCGACGAGATTCACGATCTGGTGGCGGTGCGGATCCTGGTCGGCTCGCTGCGCGAGTGCTATGCCGCAATGGGTGTCGTGCATGCGCTGTGGCAGCCGATGCCCGGCCGGTTCAAGGATTACATCGCTCAACCTCGCTACGGCGTGTATCAGTCGTTGCACACCACCGTGATCGGGCCCGGTGGTAAACCACTCGAGGTGCAGATTCGTACCCACGAGATGCACCACACCGCGGAGTACGGAATCGCCTCCCACTGGCGGTACAAGGAAACCCGCGGCACCCATCAGGGCGGCGGCGCCGCCGTCGATGAGATGGCTTGGATGCGACAACTTCTCGACTGGCAGCGCGAGGCCGGCGACGCGGGTGAGTTCCTGGATAACCTGCGCTACGAGATGGCGTCGAGGGAGATCTTCGTCTTCACCCCCAAGGGCGACATCATCACGTTGCCCGCTGAGTCCACCCCGGTCGATCTTGCTTACGCCGTCCACACCGAGGTCGGTAATCGCTGCATCGGGGCGAAGGTGAACGGCCGCTTGGTGGCGTTGGAACGTACGCTGGACAACGGCCAGATCATCGAGATCTTCACCTCCAAGGCGGTGGGTGCCGGTCCGAGTCGTGACTGGCTCAACTTTGTGGTCTCCTCTCGGGCCAAAACCAAGATCCGGCAGTACTTCGCCAAGGAACGCCGAGACGAAGCGATCGAGGTCGGCAAGGAGGGCATCACCAAGGCCTTCCGTCGCGCCGGATTGCAGGTCCAACGGATGATCTCGCACGACAGCCTGGCCGCGGTTGCCCACGAACTGGGCTACCGGGATATCGCGGCGCTGTATGCTGCGGTGGGCGAAAGTCACGTGGCAGCAACAACTGTGGTGGCCAAGGTGGTGTCACTGCAGGGCGGCGCCGACGAGGCCGGCGAGGAGATGGCCGAACGGTCGGCTCCGTTGCGGCCACGCCGCACCCAAACCATCGGCGACGCCGGTGTTCTGGTCAAAGGCGTATCCGATCTGCAGGTCAAACTGGCCCGCTGCTGCACCCCGGTTCCGGGGGACGATATCCTGGGCTATATCACCAAGAGCGGCGCTGTCTCGGTCCATCGACAGGACTGCACCAACGCCGAGTTCCTACAGGGCGCCCCGGAGCGACTCATTCCGGTGGAATGGGATCCGCATTCGGCATCGGTGTTCTTGGTGGCCATTCAGGTGGAGGCCCTGGATCGGCACCGGTTGCTCTCCGATATCACCAAAACACTGGCCGATGAGAAGGTGAATCTCCTGTCGGCGAGCCTGTCGATGACGAAGGATCGGATGGCGGTGTCGAAGTTCTCCTTCGAAATGGCCGACCCCAAACACCTTGGGCATTTGTTGCGAGCGGTCAGGGGAGTGGAAGGCGTCTACGACGTCTACCGGGTCACCAACGCCTGAGCTCAGGTGATCCTGGTCTGCACCACTACGATTCGATCCTGCCGAGATAGCAGAGCCAGATCTGGCCCAGATCTACTGCGTCGCAACAGGAGTTGTGGATATCAGGATCACCGGTTGCAGAACCGGCTGGGTGTCGGCGTGCGGCTCGGACCATCCATCGTCAATCCTGCGGTGACGGAACTGACCAAATTCTGACTAGCGGCGAATTTTCGCTGCGGCCATGTCGGGACTGAATTGGGGGCTCGGCGCTGAGCCACCCAGATGCGCTGGTAACCACCACTTGTCGTCACTATCGAGCGGATGCACCCGGTAATCCTGCTGAGCTTCGTCCAGCATCTTCTGCATCTGCAGCCACAGCTGGGTGGTGACCTCATTCCGGTCCGCATCCGGAGCGGGATAGATAGGAGCACCGACTGTCAGCGTGATCGGGGTGCCACGCCGGAAGCTGCGATGGCCGTCTACCGTCGCGACCCGGTGACCACCCCAGCCGATGACCGGGATCAGTGGAACCTGCTTTTCGATGGCCAGCGCAGCGGCTCCGGGCTTGAAGGGCATCAGCGTCCAACTGCGTCCGATGGTGGCTTCCGGAAAGATACCGACAATTTGGCCGTCATCCAGTTCGCGCGCCGCATGTCGATAGGCGCTGGCGCCGTGGGCGCGATCGACCGGGATGTGGTGCATCACGCGCATCAAGGGGCCCGCCACCGGGTTGGAAAACACGGCAGTCTTGGCCATGAACCGCACCAGTCGTCGGCCGCGGGAGGCAATCAGTCCGTTGAGTGCGAAATCCAGGTAGCTGATGTGATTGCCGGCAAGCACCGCCGCGCCCTCACGGGGGATATTCTCCGCGCCGCGAATCTCGATGCGTACGTCAAGAGTCCAGAAGGCGAACCGGAAGACCCGCACGATGAAGAGGTAAGGCAGGTCCCGCATTCTCAAAGCCTCCGCATGAGGGTCGCTGATCGGTCCACCCGGTGCCGCTGGGCTCACTGCTGATAGTTCGAGTCCGGTCGCTCCCGGGATTGCTACCGCCCGGATGCTGCGAACGGGACTGCTGGATCCGTCGACTGCATCACTGTTGGCAAGCTTGGTGACAGATTGTTCTACGGGGTATTCGGCAAGGAATCGTCTCCGACTGTACGCACTTCGAGGGGATGTGGCGCTGCCTCAAATCTGGAAGAACTTAGATACGAGTGCGCAAGGCAACGTGCCGTGGTCACAATCTGAGCCAAATCGCCGATTGCGGCGCGCTGCTCCTTGGCCAGCGCGGTGCACATCTGCACGGCAGTGGTCGATTTGCTGCCGGCATTCTTGCGGCGCCGGCAACCAGCGATCTCACCTTGGGGGTGGACTGACCAAGGACGCCGTCTATATCGACCGGCTGCAGATCGGCGGGGCGCAGGTGCTTTTCCAGATGTCCGGCGCTGGGCGCATTTGCCGGATTTGCGGCTGCTACATCCGGTGCCTCGGCCATGCTGCCGTGGGTACCCGAGACAGCGGTAAGAGCGCACCGGATGCCCCGCCGCCGAGGGAGCCGGATAAGGGACCCACCGGCAGGCCTGTGGTGCCGGCCGGTTGTGGTCACCTACTCGGTGGTTGCGGTTGTCACCGACTCAGCAGCGGTGTCCGCCGGTGGGGGTTCGGTGGCTGCTGAGTCGGTGGAAAGGGTTTCCGGCACGACGGTCTCGGTTAGTGCCGGATCCAACATCGGATCGGCGGGGATGACCTCGGCGCTGGGGGTCTGGACCGGGCCAGGTGCGTCCGCGGCGTCGCCGGGTACCTCAATGGTGACGATCTGAACGGTCTCCGTAGGAGCATCCATGGCGCCATTGGGGTTCGTGCCGACCTTGGTGCCGTTGGCTGCGATGGCATCGATCACGGCAAGACCGGCGCCATCCACGGTGCCGATGATTGTGTAACTGTCAGACGGCAAAGTCGAATCGCCGTAGACGATGAAGAACTGCGATCCATTCAGACCACCGGATCCGCTGTTTGCCATCGCCACGGTGCCAACCGGGTAGGCCGGCTTGGCT
>JBBSRY010000212.1:0-5183 GCA_038242595.1 Mycobacteriales bacterium | reverse complement strand
GAGACTGCGGCCCGGCTGGCAGCCGCTCTTGGCGTCGCGGGTGAACCGCGTCAGGAGTATGGATCTTGGGTGGTCGGCCCCATCGATGGGACCGGCCCGAACCTGTACCTGGGCGGGGACGGCGCCGCCAGCGTGAATTTTTACGACCCGACGGTGGACGCCTACTACTGTCCACAACCAGTTGAGGCACAGACCGCTGAGGCGGCGCCGGCCGACGAAGCCGCACCGTCCGACGGGGTGAGCATTGACCCGATGCCGGTTCCTACCGAATGTGCTCAACGTGACGTGGGCCTGGCACCGCAGGGCGAAGACGCTATTGCCAAAGCCAAGGAGGTGCTGACCGAGATCGGCCTGGATCCGGCGACCTTCAACTATGAGGCCGGCGCCGTGGACGGGACCAACCCTGGGTACGGATGGGTCAGCGCGTATTCAGTGTTGGGCGATCAGCGCACCGGAGTCAGTTGGCAGGTCGCCTTCTCCGGTACCGAGCTGTCTTCGGTCTCCGGATCGCTGGCTCCGCTGGTGTCTGCGGGCGACTACCCCGTCATCAGCGCGACCGAAGCCGTGCAGCGGTTGTCCGACCCGCGCTTCGGCTCTGGCGCAGTGGCGTATCCGATCGACTATGTCGGGCCGGAAGGTGAGCCTTACGTCGAGCCCACCGATGTCACCGTGCCGCCGCTGCCGGCCCCGGGTTCTCAGATCTCCTGGCCTGTCTCGGAAGTCACCATTACCGCTGCGCAGCTCGGATTGGCAATGCAGTACCAAAGCGATGGTTCGGTGCTGCTGCTGCCGACCTACTCGCTCTCGGACGGTTCAGGCGTCAGTTGGTCGGTCATCGCCGTCGCCGACTCCGCATTGAACTTCGCCGGCTGAGAAATTTCTTTCTTTTCCCCCGCCGCGGGGCACCGGCAGATCCGGTGTCCCGCGGACCTATTGCTGCTATCCGTCAGACAAGTTCGCCACCCTGCACCATCAACTGCCCGCCGGCAATCACCAATTCTCGCCGGGGTGCGCGCACCACGACGTCCATCACATTCTCCGCGTCCAGCAGAACCAGATCAGCCCGAGCGCCGGGCACCAGATCGTGGACGTCCCGACCGACAAATACGGCGGCCTCCGTGGTTGCCAGATGTGCTGCCCTGATGAGCTTTTCATCTCGGGACCAGCCCGCTAGCTGAGCGAGTCTGGTCACCACGCGAAGAAGGTCACCGTCCCCGAACGGACCCCAGAGGTCTCGGAACCCGTCGGTACCAACGCCGACCGGAATACCGGCATCCAACAGTGCGTCGAGGGGCAACCGGGATGCATTGATCGGCGCGACGGTCGTCATCGATATTCCGGAATCGGCGAGCATCTGAATCAGTTCCGCCTGGCGGGCTGCTGAACCATCACCCAGCGCAAGACCGTGGGAAATATTGACTCTTCCACCCAAACCGCAGTCCCGGGTTTTCTCGGCGATCAGCTCGAATTGGAAGCCGCCCAGAGTGTCGGGGTCGTGGAGATGGATATCTACTCCCACATTGCGTCGTTGCGCGATCTCGAACAGACCGGACAATTGCCCGACCGGATCCCGATCAATGGCAGCCGGATCCAACCCACCTACGAAGTCGGCACCTTCGGCTGCTGCCCGATCCAAGAGGTCCATGACGCCAGGTCGACGCAGAACCCCGTCCTGGGGAAACGCGACGATCTGCGCCTGCACCGCACCATCGAGTTCGGCCAATGCCGCTCGCAGAGCCGCAATCCCTCGCAACTGCACACCGAGATCAACATCAATGTGGGTGCGGAAGGCAGTTGTTCCGTGCCGCAGCATCTCTCGGATCACCGTACGGGTGACTTCCTGGCTCGGAATGTCCAGCCGGTCGCGATTTTCCCGCTCGTGCCGGATTCGTCCCTGGGTCGTTGCCTCGCCACCGTAGCTTTGCCACGGTTTACCCCACCAGCTCTTGTCCAAATGCGCGTGGCTGTTGATGAAACCCGGCAAGGCGACCAGACCGGCACCATCAAGCTCAGTGGTCCCCTCGGGGGGCTGGATCGAAGGGCCAAATTCTACGAAAGTTGTTCCCTGGATGAGGATATCGACCGCTTCGGCGCCCCAGGGGCGGACGTTGCGTACCAGAATTGCAGCCATGTTTGTCCTCCAGTTGAAATGTTGATGGACGGCACTTACGTGCAGTGTCAGCGCCGGCAGTGCTGTGGGCTCCGCCGTGGCGCACCGCAGCGACCCTGAACCCTACCCTTGACCTAGAAATGGTATACCAAAATGCGGCTGCGCGGCCTTACACTTCTCCCGTGAGTGAAATTGACTTGAGAGGACGGAAACCGGACGGCCCAGCCAGATCGGAATCCACCCGCGCCACCCACGTTCTCCGAGAACAGATCATCGGCGGAATTCGCCCGCCCCGGGCAAAACTCGTGGAACGCGAATTGGCCGTTGAACTGGGCATCAGCCGGGTGCCCATCCGAGAGGCGCTGCGCGCGCTGGTGGCAGAAGGGCTCGTTATCCCCCGGCTGAACAGTTGGATGACCGTACGCGAATTCACCTCTCGCGATATCGAAGAGCTCTTCGAAGTGCGCAGTGCGCTAGACCCGCTTGCCTTCCGCCTCGCGGCAATGAGGGCTGATGAGGAGGGGTTGGCCAGGCTGCGGAGTTCGCTGGACGCCGAGGGGCGCAGTAGTAACTCCAGCACCTTTCAGGGTGCTGATTTCCACTCCATCGTTGTACAAATCGCCGATAATGCCCTGCTATCGGAGATTTGGCGCAACATCGAGAGCCGGATGCGGTGGCTGCTCGGCCAGAATTCCGATGGTGAAGAACTCCACGCCGACCACACCGACCTATATGCGGCAATTTTCGCCGGCAATGCCGCAGCCGCAGCCCAACTGGCTTCCGATCACATCGAAACCAGCCGAACCTTTGTCAGTCGACACCGGACTTGACACAGCCGGCGCCGGTGATCCCTTGCGTCCCCACTACTGTGCATCGATACGGCGGCGCGGTAATCCGGAATCAGCTCACGCCTTGGCCAGACCGGGTATGGGTCATAAATTCATTTTCGCGGATTGACCCGACGAGTCGGGGTCGCGCTCGCCGGGTCTGACGGCCAGGGATGACGCGGGTATCGACCGCGCAGATCAGCGCGCAGACCCGGATAGCCGGTCACCCAGAACGAAGACAGATCGCTGGTGATGGCGGCCGTCCGACCGGCGGGGGTAAGAAGGGTGAGTCGCAACGGGAGGCCGGCCGCCGTGGGGACGTCCATCCAGCCGAAAACCTCCTGTACTTTGACCGGGAGGGTCGGCGCCGCCGGATCCGAGTAGTCGACCCGGATTTTTGAGCCGCTGGGCACGGTGACCCGTTCTGGGGCAATCTCGTCGAGTTGAGCGACCTGTTGCCAGGTCAGGAGCGATCGCAGCGCGGCCACCATGTCCACGCGCCGCAGATCCGCCCGGTTCCTGGCTGTTGAAACATCAAGCGTCTGAAGCAAAGTCGCATCATCTACCGCCGGCCACGGCGAACCGAGGCCAGCATGGCAGGCCGCCAGCCGTGCCCGCAGTTCGGTGGCGCCGGTGCCCCAGTGAAACAGGGTGAGGCCCTCCTGGCGCAGGCCTTGCCTGATGGCCGCTGCCGTGGCCTGCGGATCGAGCCGCTGGGTGGGGCGCTCGACCAGGGTGATGGCGCCGAGCCTTTCCACCTCCGCCGACCGCACGTCACCATCTCGCCACTGCACGATCTGTTCTGTCATGACCAATGTCCGGCCCGCAGTCATTGCGGTCTGTTGGTCGATGACGACCGCGCTGCGGACTCTGGCCTGCCGATCCCCGGGTGGCCGATCAGCACTGGCGACGGCCAGCCAGGAGGCCCCCGAGAGTTGGGTGCCTTTGCGGAGTTCGGCCGCCGTGCCGCCGGCCATCAGGTAGGTCCGGTTCTCCTGCCGAGCGTCCGCGGCCTCGGCGCGCAGCTTGGAGATCCGTTCCGGAGAGGCAAGACCCACCATCAGGCCAACTGCCACTTCATCCGTCAGGGACCGACCCGAACTCGCCGAGTCATTGGGCGCTGGTGGCTCCAACCCATCACTGCGTTGCAGCCGGTCCACCTCCGCACGCCACAGCCGTTGCCGCGCCGCTGGTTGGCTTCCCGAACGGTAACTGCGCCACAGCGCGAACAGATCATCCGATGCTGCAGTTCCTGCCTCTACGCCCAGGATTGCGACAACTTCGGCGGCGCGACGAGCGCCGGCCAACTCGGCACCGTCCAGTAATGCCCTCCCCAATCGGGGGTGGACACCGAGGTTGTTCAGCGCCTGACCTCGCGGTGTCGCACGTCCTCGTGCATCAGTGGCGCCCAGCCACCCGAGCACCGACTCCGCCGTTTGCATCGCCGCCCGCGGTGGTTGATCCAACAATGCCAAACCGGCGCCGCCCGGATTGCCCCAACAGGCCAATTCCAGGGCGTAGGCGGTCAGATCCGCGGTCACCACTTCCGGATCCGGATAGTCCGACAACCAGTGGTGGTCCGACTCGGCCCAACAGCGATACACCGTGCCCGGACCCAGGCGCCCGGCCCGGCCGGCCCGCTGGGTGGCCGAGGCTTTGGATTCCCGAATCGTCACCAATGCCGAGAGCCCGCGGGCTACATCGGCTCGTACCACCCGACTCAGCCCCGCATCCACCACCACCCGCACACCGGGAACGGTCAGGCTGCTCTCTGCAATAGCGGTGGCCAAGACCACCCGTCGCCGCGGTGACGCCGAGAGCACCCGGTCCTGCTCACCCGCCGACAGCGAACCGTGCAGGACCTGGACATCAATACCGGGGAATGTGAATTGCGTTGCTACCATTTGGATCTCGAAGACGCCGGGCAGGAAAACCAGGATATCGCCGGACGTCTGCGCCACCGCCAGCCGGGTCACCGCCGCCACATGACGCAACAGCGCGGGGTCGACCCTGGTGCCCTGGGCGGGCTGGATCACCGCCGGTGGGGCGCACCAGCGAATTTCCAGCGGATGGATCGCACCGGTGGCTTCCACAATGGGAACTTGTGTGGCGGGAGCTGATTCGACGGGCGCTGAATCGGCCGGGGCTAATTCAGCCGGAGCTGAATCGGCCGGAGCTATTTCGGCCCCGCCCAAGGTCCTGGCGATGGAGGCGGCGTGGGTTGTCGCCGACATCGCCAGCAGCAG
>JBBSRY010000211.1:0-5187 GCA_038242595.1 Mycobacteriales bacterium | reverse complement strand
TCGACGATCTTGGACGCCCACTCGTCCTCGACCGGGACCAACCGGGGGAGAGCTTCGACGATGGTGACATCGGCTCCAAAGGACTTCCAGACGGAAGCGAACTCGACGCCGATCACACCGCCGCCGAGCACGATGACACTCTTGGGAACGAAATCGAGAATCAGGGCCTCAAAGCTGCTGATGACCCGGCCACCCAGCTCCAGACCCGGTAGCGTGCGGGAATATGAGCCGGTGGCCAGGATGACGTTTTTACCGATGTAGGTGTCCGAGCCGACAGCGACTGTGGTGCCGCCCGCGAAGCGACCCTCGCCAGCGACAACGGTGATGCCGCGGGATTTGATCAGACCTTGCAAGCCCTTGTACAGGCGCGCGACGATGCCGTCCTTGTAGCTGGCCAGACCGGCCATATCGATGCCGTTGAAGCTGGACTGGACACCGAATTGCGCGCCTTCACGGGCAAAGTCGGCGACTTCGGCCGCGTGCAGCAGGGCCTTCGTCGGGATACACCCCCAGTGCAGACAGGTCCCACCGAGTTTGTCCTTTTCGATCAACGCCACCGACTGACCAAGCTCGGCTGCGCGTAGCGCTGCTGCGTAGCCACCGGATCCTCCGCCTAGTACAACCAGGTCAAAGTTTTGTTCGGTCATTGGTCGTGGAACTCCTCGATCGTGTGTTGGTCGGTGCTATTTGTCAGTCCGGCAGCGGCACGGCAGCTTATGGAGGTGGATCCGCCGCCGCCGATGTCTGGTCCATTGTCTATCTTGACACCTTCGGTGGTTCTCGGCATTGCGTGGGGTGCAGTATTGCCCGGCTTTCACCGAAGACGTAATCCCGGGGTGCTGTCGATGCGGCAGACTGGGGTAAAGCGGTCCGACGATCACCTCGATAGGGCTGCCCATTCCAATTCGCTCACCGGAGGGTGCCTACATGGGGTTGTTCGGTCGGAAGAAGAAGCCCGGCGCTGCCAGTTCGCCCCGAGAGGAACGCCGCGAGGCCACCGATCACTTGGATCAGTGGTCAACCGACCGGCACGGGGTTGAGGTCTATGTCGAGCCGAAGACCAGTCTCACCGAGTTGACGATCATGCTGGTGGCCCACGATGGAGAGTTCACCCGTCGGCCGATCAGTTCGCCGGATGAGGCCAAGCGCTTCGCCAAGGATCGCGCGTTACCGATCTATGACGCCACCGTTGTCGGCTACCCCCAGAGGATGCGGGACTACTCCCGCAAACAGACCCTGTTGAAGAAGCGGGCCGAAGACAGCAAAGGCAGCACCTGAAACGGTCAAGCTCCCGCTCCCGCCGGCAGATTTTGCGCCGGTGAAGGAGCGAAATCTGCCAACATGAGCGAAAGTTTCCACCCGGCTAGGGCGGCGCGAATCAGCTACCGGCAATGTCTTCCAAGACGGCCAGCAACGTCCGGACCGGAATGCCGGTGCCGCCGGAACTGGTGTACCCGTAGGGCTTTCCGGTGTTGAAGGCAGGACCGGCCACATCCAGATGCGCCCAGGTCAGGCCGTCGGGCACAAACTCCTTCAGGTAGTGTGCCGCCACCAACATGCCGCCGGCCCGATCGCCGGCCACATTGGCGATATCGGCCACCGACGAATCCAAACCGTCCCGCAGTTCCTCCGGCATCGGCATCGCCCAACCGCCATCGCCGACCTCGCGGGCCAGTAGAGCAATCCGGTCCCGGAAGTCCTCGGTGCCCATCACGCCCATCGTTCGGTTGCCCAGCGCCACCACCTGGGCGCCGGTCAGGGTGGAGGTCTCGATCAGGTAATCCGGGTTGTCCTGCGCGGCCCGAACAATGGCATCGGCCAGCACCAACCGTCCCTCTGCATCGGTGTTGAGCACGTGCACCGTCTTGCCGCCGAAGTGGGTCAGCACGTCGCCGGGGCGGTAAGACGTGCCGGACGGCAGATTCTCGGCGAGCGCGGCGAAGGCTGTCACTGCGACTCGCAACTTCAGGGCTGCCGCAGCGATGACGGTGGCCACGACAGCTGCAGCGCCGGACATATCGCTGGTCATGTGATCCATCCCGGCCGCCGGTTTGATCGACAACCCACCGGAGTCGAAGGTGATGCCCTTGCCGATCAGGGCCACTGACGCCTTGGGTTTTACCGTTGGTGTGTAGCTGATCTGCAGCAGGCGCGGCGGACGAGAGGAGCCGGCGCCAACTCCGAGAATGCCGCCGTAACCGGCCTTGGCCAGTGCCTTCTCATCCAGCACGGTGACCGAAAGACCGGCTTCCTTGGCGGCGGCCGTCGCCCGGACGGCAAAAACTGCCGGCGGCAGGTCATTGGGGGCGGTGTTGACCAGATCGCGGGCCATGCCGACTGCTTCGGCGCCGATCACGGCTCTGCGCAGGACGGACTTATTGGCCGCGGTTGCGCTATCCACAAATAAGGTGAATTTTTTGACCGGTGCTTTCTTCGGCTCCTTGTAGGTATCAAACACATAGGCGCCCAACAGGTGTCCCTCGGCGGCGGCGCCGATGTTCAAACCGGAGAGAGTGCTGCCCACGGTGGCGTGTCCGGCCAGCGCGCGGGCGGTGACGCCGGCGGCCTGCCGAATACGATTCGGCGTCAGTTCTGCCTCCTTGCCCAATCCGGCGGACACGATGCGGTCGGTCCGGTACTCATCCGGGGCCGGGATGACCACCACTTCACCCACTCGGCCGGTGGCCCCGGCCAGGACCAGGCCAGCGACCAGATCAGCGAAACTGGGATCGGCCGCTACTGGACCATCGGTCCCGGCGTACAGACCGATTACCAGGGCATCAAGGGCTGCGCCGGCGGGTTTTGCCGCGGACAGTGCTGCTGAAGTCATGCTCGTACTGCTCCATTCAGGTCGCAAAGACTGATGCGCGAGTCTATGGCGGCGCGAATATGGGCTCGCGACCGCAGCGCGGGGGAAATCCTCGTTACCGTATGCCTATGACTGATTCCGCAACACCCGAGATGCCCGAACAGACCCCTGCAATGCAAGCCGGTGCCGGCAGCGATACCGAAATACCGTTGATCCACTCGCCATTGCACGAGGCCCACGTGGCGATGAAAGCGACCATGGCTGCCTTCGGCGGCTGGGAAATGCCAATCTCCTACGCCGGTGGTGGGGTGGTGGCCGAACATCAGGCGGTGCGCAATGCGGTGGGAATTTTTGACGTTTCGCACCTGGGTAAGGCCTCGGTCACAGGTCCGGGTGCTGCCGACTTCGTGAACCGTTGCCTGACCAATGATCTGACCAAAATTGGACCGGGCCAGGCGCAATACACATTGTGTTGCAACGAATCCGGTGGGGTGGTTGATGATCTCATTGCCTATCTGGTGAGTGATGAGGAGGTATTCCTGGTTCCGAATGCGGCCAACACGACGGCTGTTGTCCAATTGTTGACCAAGGCTGCCCAAGGTTCAGAAGTGACTGTCACCAACCTGCATCGTGGATATGGCGTGATTGCGGTCCAAGGGCCCCAGTCAATCAAGCTGATGACTGCCGTCGGTCTGCCCACCGAACTGGACTACATGGCCTGGGTTGACAGTGAATACAACGGGTTGCCTGTCCGGGTCTGCCGCACCGGGTACTCCGGCGAACACGGATACGAGCTGTTGCCGGCCTGGGATGTGGCATTACCGCTCTGGGATGCGCTCTTGGCCTACGCGGAACCACTGGGCGGACGCGCTGCCGGCCTGGGTGCCCGAGATACATTGCGTACCGAGATGGGTTACCCGCTGCACGGTCAGGATTTGTCGCCGGAGATCTCGCCGGTGCAGGCCAAATCAGGTTGGGCCGTTGGCTGGAAGAAGCCGGAATTCTTCGGTCGAGACGCGCTGGTGGCCGAGAAGGCGGACGGCCCGAAACGGGTGCTGTGGGGTTTGCTCGCGGTGGATCGCGGAATTCCACGCGCCCATCAGGCGGTGCTCGACACTGATGGTGAGGTGATCGGTGAAGTTACCTCCGGTACCCATTCGCCGACCCTGGGGAAGGGAATTGCGTTGGCCTTGATCAACTCTGATGCCGGCGTGGCTGAGTCGGATGTGGTCGCGGTTGATGTCCGTGGTCGGAAATTGGGCGTCCAGATCGTCAAGCCGCCGTTTGTGCAACCACACGTTCGTTGACCCAGGTGGTACCCGATTACCGGGGCGAAGTACTATTCCCGCATGACGAGAAGTGATTCCCACGATATGGAAAAACTGGCCAGTTGGGACGGCGCTGACTACGCGGCCAACACGGCCCATCACCGGTTACGTGACCAACCCTTCCTGGACTCGATTCCCATTGTCGGAGACGAAAAGATTCTCGACATCGGTTGCGGAAGTGGCGATTTCACCAGGCTCCTCGCCGACCTGGTGCCTGCTGGGCAGGTGGTCGGACTGGAGCCGAGTGAGTCGTTGTTGACGCAGGCGCGTTCGGTTGCCGCCGACAATCAGGAGTTTGTCCATGCTCGCGCTCAATGTCTGGGCGAGTTGGATTTACCGGCGTTCGATATCGCGGTGTCCAGGGCGGTGTTGAATTGGATTCCCGCCGAGGACCACCCCGCAGTGCTGGCCGCTATTAAAGCCGTCCTGCGTCCAGGCGGTCTGGTCCGTCTGGAATTCGGTGGCGCCGGCAATATCGCCGAAGTGGCGCCATGGCTCGATGAACTGTCTGTGTCGGTGGGCGGACCGCGGCTACCGTGGGCGTTCCTGCCGCCGGGTGACTACCTCCCGCTGGTGGAAGCGGCCGGCTTTGATCTGCGGGACGGCTGGGTCCGACTCGAGGCGCAACGTCGTGAGTTCGACCGAAAATCAGTGATCGGCTGGTTGGAGAGTCAGGTACTCCAGGCATATGAGGCCGCCATGAATGCCTCGCAGCAGTCACGGTTCCGCGCCGCAGCGTTGGCCGATGTGGACTCCTTACGCCGCCCAGATGGGTCCTACGACCTGACCTACGTCCGCTTGGACGTCAAAGCCACAGCCCGAGCAGCCTGCGCCTGCTGACAGCAGCGGGCCTATTTAGTAGGACTTCCTAGAGAGCGATACCGTATACAACCATGACCACCCAGTTTGCGCAGACGCTCACTTCAAATCCCACGCCGGAGGCCGACCGCCGGCAAATCTTGCAAGCGCCCGGTTTCGGTAAGTACTTCACCGACCACATGGTGATCATCGATTGGACCCTGGAAGCGGGTTGGCACGACGCCCGCCTCG
>JBBSRY010000210.1:0-5203 GCA_038242595.1 Mycobacteriales bacterium | reverse complement strand
GGTTGAAATACGGACCGGCCGTCGAGTGGGCGCCAGCACCGGTACCAATTTGTGGGCCGCGTTCGGATTGGCCGCCGACATGGCGGCGCAGGGTGTGCGCGGCTCGATAGTCACCCTGCTCTGTGACGGCGGCGAACGCTACGGACAGACCTATTACAACGATGAGTGGGTGACGGCTCAGGGCTGGGATCTGGCACCCCACCGCGCCGTCGTGCAGGAGTTCCTGACCAGCGGCCGTTGGAACGGCTAAATACCCGACACCGGGGTCAGCACCAGCCCGATGGTCAACAGCACCGCGTAAATCAGCTCCAGACGTCCGGTGGCGCCCAGTACACTGATCAGTGCCGGCCCGCGCGCGCCGTTGAGCACCTGTTTCACCGGCGCCAACGCCAACGGAATTGCCAGCAGACCCAAAAGGCACCACGGATGCCGAATGCCCATCACCAGGATGGCCAGGAACGCCACCGCCACTATCAGCCCGTAAAGCCGGCGGGTCATCGGTTCACCCAAAACCACGGCCAACGTGCGTTTGCCGGATCTGGCGTCGGTTGCCACATCGCGCAGGTTGTTGGCCACCAACAGGGCGCAGGCCAGCAGGCCAATGCCGATCGCACTGGCCAACGTGGTCACCGAGGTACGACCAGAATTGACGTAAGCGGTTCCCATCACCGCCACCAGACCGAAGAAAACAAAGACGAAGACTTCACCGAAACCGGTGTAGCCGTAGGGTTTCGGGCCGCCGGTATAGAACCAGGCAGCGGCAATACAGGCCAATCCGACCAGAAGCAGCCACCAAGCGGTGAGTAGCGCCAGCGCCAAACCCGCAGCGGCGGCGACGCCGAAGAAGACGAACGCCGCTACTTTCACCTGGCCGGGGCGGGCGGCGCCGCTTCCAGTGAGCCGCATCGGACCCATTCGGTCTCGGTCGGTGCCACGCACACCATCGGAATAGTCGTTGGAGAAGTTGACCGCTACCTGCAGTGCCAACGCCACCACCAGGCACAACGCAGATCTACCCAGTGAGAAGTTGCCCAGCGCGTGACCACAACCGGAGCCCACCAGAACTGGCGCAATTGCCGCGGGGAGGGTGCGGGGTCGGGAAGCAGAAAGCCATTGCGCAGGTGTAGCCACGTCTAGCACCCTAGTTGCTTCTGGTGCTCGCCCCGCTCAGGTAAGAGTGTGGGCGGCCAGCGCGGCCAGCGCAACGCGATCGTGTTTACCGGGTCCGCGGTGTGGAAATTCGTCCACCAGCAGTAGGTGTTTAGGAGCTGCGACAGTGCCAAGAGCGAATGAAGCCGCTGATCGCAGTGCTGCCAGGGTCGGAATCGGCCCGGTGTTGTCCACCACGACCACAGCCACCAGCACCCGACCCCATTCCTCGTCGGGAATTGAGGTGATCACCACATCTTGAACACCGGGAACTGCTGTCAGTACCTTCTCCACGGCGATCGGTGCGATCTTGGCGCCACCGGTAATGATGATGTCGTCCAGTCTCCCGATGACCTCCAGATGGCCGGTCGGGGTCCACCGGCCAATATCGTCGGTCAGGAAGGTGCGGCTTTTGAGCGAACGCTTTGCGGTGAGTTTGCCGATCGGGTCGGTGTCGGTCACGAATGACGGGTGACCGGGTTGGCCGCGGTAGCCGCGGGCCACCATCGGCCCGGTCAATACGATGCGACCACCGGTCGTCTTGTCGATCCACGGTTGGACGCCATCGAGCGGAAGTCCGTCGTACATGCACCCGCCGCAGGTCTCGCTCATGCCGTAACTCAGGACCACATTGACCCCGGCCCGCTGCGCCAACTCCAGATGGCTCGTCCGCAGCGCCGCACCGCCGACCAGTACCGCATCGAACGTACTGAGCGCCGCGAGGGCCTCCGGTTCACTCAGCAGGCGCTGCAGCTGAGTGGGCACCAGCGAAATCAATCGAGATCCGGAAACCATCCCCGATACTGCCGCGATAAACCGTGCGGGAGTGAAACTCTCTGCGGTATCGAGGATCTGCGGCTCATGGCCGCCCCTGGCCGCTCTGATCAACACATTCATACCGGCAATGTGGTGGGCCGGCAGCGCCAGCAACCACTGCGGGTCAACGGCCCCGGTGAGTCGTTTGGTCGCTGCCGCAGCCGAGGCGTCCAGCGCGTTTGCCGACAGTAACGCCCCCTTCGGGGCCCCCGTCGAACCGGAGGTGGCGATCACCAATGCTGTGGGGTCAGCGTCGTCATCCTCGGTGGCCAGCAACGGGTCTCCGGCCGCGAGGGCCGCGCTGATCCGAGCGGCGGTGGCGGGGTCGGCAGCCGGTATCGGCAGCAGCGCCGGGCCCTGGCCCGCCAGCGCCGCCTGCAGTGGTTCCAGCAGACCAAGAATTGCGCGACCGGTCGGAACCGGTAGCGCCTGAAGGATTCTCGCAGTCAAGATCAGAATGCCCAGGGATAGGCCGCGAAGTCCGCCGGCCGCTTTTCCAGGAATGAGTCGCGGCCTTCCACCGCTTCGTCGGTGGCGTAGGCCAACCGGGTTGCCTCGCCGGCAAAAAGCTGTTGACCGACCATGCCATCGTCGGTGAGGTTGAACGCATACTTCAACATCCGCTGCGCGGTAGGAGATTTCGCATTGATCGCGGCTGCCCATGCCAGTGCGGTGGTTTCCAGTTCGGCGTGTGGCACCACCTCGTTCACCGCGCCCATCAGGTGCATCTTCTCGGCCGAGTATTCCCGGCCGAGGAAGAAAATCTCCCTGGCAAATTTCTGACCGACCATCTTCGCCAGATAGGCGCTGCCGTAACCCGCATCGAAGGATCCGACATCGGCGTCGGTCTGCTTGAACCGAGCGTGTTCTCTGGAGGCCAGGGTGAGATCACAGACCACGTGCAGGGAATGACCGCCACCGGCAGCCCAACCGGGCACCAGGCAGATGACCACCTTGGGCATGAATCTGATCAACCGCTGGACTTCCAGAATGTGCACCCGCCCGGCGCGCGCCGGATCCACCGACTCGGCCGTTTCGCCATCCGCATACTGGTATCCACTGCGACCGCGGATTCGCTGGTCGCCGCCGGAGCAAAAGGCCCAACCGCCGTCCTTGGACGAGGGACCGTTGCCCGTCAGCAGGACGCACCCGACTGAGCTCGTCATCCGCGCGTGATCCAATGCTCGATACAACTCATCAACGGTGTGTGGCCGGAACGCATTGCGGATCTCTGGTCGATTGAAAGCCACCCGCACGGTGCCCTGATCCACTGGCTCGCCATCAGGCCCGGGGGCGATATGCCGGTGGTAGGTAATGTCGGTGAAGTCGAACCCGGCGACGGTACGCCAGGCCGTCGGATCAAATATTTCGCTCACAGTTGCTTCCGGTGCCATGCTTGCCACCCTACTTCGCACTGGATCCGGGCCGCCCTCAACCGGATCCCCCAGGTGTTGGCCGCGAGGGTGGGTGGCACCATCGAAGCGGGCCCGGTTTTCGATCCCACCCTTTGGTTGCCACCTTCGATTGCCACTTTTGGTTGTGTCACCCTTCAATCCCACCCTTCGATTGTCCCGAGGAGCTCCGTGATTCCTGATTTTGAGTTGGTAGCGGTTTTTCAGCTCCCGATGAAGATGCGTTTTCGTGGCATCACGGTTCGGGATGGCGTCATTGTGCGGGGGCGGGCAGGTTGGGCGGAGTTTGCTCCGTTTCACAATTACAGCGACGAGCAATGTGTGCCGTGGCTGCGGGCGACCCTGGAGGCATGCTCGGTCGGCTGGCCGGCGCCGGTGCGGGAGTTAGTGCCGGTGAACACCACGGTGCCGGTGGTGGATGCGGCGGTGGCGCGCGATCTGGTCGCGGCATCGGGATGTTCCACCGCCAAGGTCAAGGTCGCCGACCCCGGTAGCTCATTGGCAGAGGATGCCTCCCGGGTGGCCGCCGTGCGGGAGGCGCTGGGACCGTCCGGCGCGATTCGGGTGGATGCCAACGGAGCCTGGAGCGTCACGGATGCCATTGCGGCCATTCGTCTGTTGGACCGCGCGGCCGGTGGATTGGAATACGTCGAACAACCCTGCGCCACGGTCCCTGAACTCGCCGCCGTCCGGCGCGCGGTGTCGATACCGATTGCGGCCGATGAATCAATCAGGCTGGCCACCGATCCGCTGCTGGTGGCCCTGGCCGGAGCGGCCGATATCGCGGTCCTCAAGGCCGCGCCGCTGGGCGGTGTCGCCAGGGCCTTGGAGGTGGCGGCTGCCTCCGGTTTGGCTGTCGTCGTGTCCTCGGCGCTGGACACATCGGTGGGATTGGCGGGTGCATTGGCGCTGGCCGGGGCGCTGCCGTCATTGCCCTACGCCTGTGGTTTGGGGACCGGGACCTTGCTCGCCGCCGACGTTGTTTCCACGCCGTTGGTGCCGGTGAATGGGTCGATGGCGGTGCCGCGGGTAGCTCCCGCTGCGGATCGACTGCTCGAGGTCGCCGCGTCCGCACAGGTGCAGGCCTACTGGCACGCCAGGCTGGCCAGGGTTGCTGCTCTGCTCTAGCCGGCGCCGGGCGGTACTCAACACTGCCTGCGCCAGGGCGGACACTGCCTGCGCCAGGGCGGTGCCGAGCTCCGCCGGCGCCGGGCGGCGTCGAAATCTCGCCGGCAAACTATGCGGCAGAATGAAGATTGTGAACCCGTCAACGGCGATTGCCCAAGTGCTGGTCGACGAGTTGATCGCCGGCGGCGTTACCGACGCTGTGCTGGCTCCGGGGTCTCGTAACGCGCCGCTGTCGATGGCGTTGTTCGAGGCGGACCGATTGGGCAGGCTGCGTCTACACGTGCGCATCGACGAGCGTACTGCCGGTTTCCTGGCTCTTGGACTGGCCCGCATTTCCAGGCGGGCGGTGGCGGTCGTCACCACTTCCGGAACGGCAGTGGCCAATCTTCATCCGGCAGTTGTCGAGGCCGATATGTCCGGTGTGCCAATACTTTTGTTGACCGCGGATCGGCCTCCGATGCTGCGCGATGTCGGGGCAAACCAGGTTATCGACCAGGTCCGAATCTTCGGCAATTCGCTTCGGTTCTTCCACGAGTTCCAGACCCCGGGGGCCGTTGCCGGCCAAAATGCCCGCTGGCGATCGATGATGTGTCGAGCGCTGGCTCATGCTGTAGGTGCCTCCGGGACTCCCGGCCCGGTTCAACTGAATGTACCGCTGGCCGATCCGCTGATGCCCGGCTCCGGCTTGGACTCATGGG
>JBBSRY010000209.1:0-5205 GCA_038242595.1 Mycobacteriales bacterium | reverse complement strand
TCGGCCCGTTTACCAATGGTCACTGGCTCGGGACCGACCGGTCCGGTCGCGATATCGCCACCAGACTGATGTTGGGTGCCCAAACAACCCTGTACGTCGGCATTGTCGCAGTCGGCATCGCAGCGGTGATCGGCACTCCGATCGGAATCCTGGCCGGCATGGTCCGGCCGGGTGCTTCCGAATTCATCATGCGGACCAACGACATCCTGCTGGCTTTCCCGGCGTTGCTCATCGCCTTGATTCTGGCCGCGAAGTACGGCGGTTCCATCACCACCGCGATGATCGCGATCGGTATCGCCTCGGCCCCGGGATTTATCCGGGTGATCAGATCGGGCACCTTGCAGGTGATGAGTACCGACTATGTGAAGGCGGCCAGGGTGGCCGGTCGGCGGGGGCCGGCCATTGCATTTCGGCATGTTCTGCCCAATGTGGCCGGGTTGATCATCGTGCAGGCTTCCTCGGCCTACGCCATTGCCATTCTTGCCGAAGCGGCCCTGTCATTCCTGGGTCTGGGCGCCCCGGCCAGCGTTCCCTCCTGGGGGCGAATGCTCTACGAGGGGCAATCAACCATGACCATCGATCCACTGGTCTCGGTCTGGCCCGGTGTGGCAATTGCATTGGCAGTACTTGGTTTCAATCTGCTCGGCGACGGACTGCGGGATCGCTTCGACCCACGAATGACCGGTGGCCGATGAGCGCTGCTGCGACCAAATCCGGGGTCGAACCGGTACTGACCGTGGCCGGTTTGCGGATCAGTGCTGCCGGCACCGAACTGGTGCACGGGGTTGATCTGACCCTGATGCCGGGCGAACGGGTCGGCATCATCGGCGCCAGCGGTTCCGGAAAAACGTTGACCTGCATGGCCATTGCCGGTTTGCTCTCCGGTGGCCTGACCGCGACCGGAACCATCCGGATGTCCGATGTCGCGAGCAATCTGGTGGGCGCGCGCGAGTCGGTGGTGGCGAAGATCCGCGGGCTGCGTACCGGGATGGTCTTCCAGGAACCCATGACGGCGCTCAATCCGACCATGCGAATCGGGGCTCAGGTTGCCGAAGTGATGTGGCAACACAAGAAGCACCGGCGTCGAGAAGCCCGCCGGTTGGCCGTGGAACTGCTGGAATCCACCGGTCTGCCCGATCCGGAACGCATCGCCCGAGCCTATCCACATCAGCTTTCCGGTGGGCAACGACAACGGGTGGTGCTGGCCATTGCGATGGCAAACGCGCCAGATCTGCTGATCTGCGATGAACCCACTACGGCGCTGGATGTGACCGTGCAGGCAAAAGTGTTGGCATTGATCAACGAACGGGTCGACGAGGGAGGTGCCGCCCTGCTGTTCATTTCCCATGATCTGGCCGTCGTGGCGCAGGTCTGTGACCGGGTGCTGGTGATGTTCGAGGGGGCGGTGGTGGAAGCCGGGGATGTGATCTCGGTGCTATCGGACCCCCAACACCACCACACCAGGTCGCTCCTGCGCGATACCGAACTGAGCGGTGGGATCGGAGAATGACCACCGAGAACGAGACCGACACCGAGACGGATGCGGTGCTGATCGACAATGTTTCGCGGCAGTTCAAAAGACCGCGCCAATCGTTGTTCTCGCCGCCGCCGGTGGTTGATGCACTGGTGGAGGTGAACCTGCGGGTCCCGCGCCGTTCCCGGTTCGGCATCGTGGGCGAGTCCGGTTCGGGTAAAACAACGTTGGTCCGATTGATTGCTGCCTTGGATCGACCCACCAGCGGACGGGTGGTCATCGACGGCAACGACATCAGCCAACTGTCGGACAAGGCACTGCGCCCGCTGCGGGAGCGGCTGCAACTGGTCTTTCAGGACCCGATGGGCTCGCTGGATCCTCGGATGCGGATTCAGGACATCGTGGCCGAACCCTTGCAGGTTCAGGGATCGGCCGATGTCCGGGATCGCGTCGTGCAGGTCTTGGAGCAGGTCGGGATGAGCGCCGACGTTTTGCGCCGGTACCCCCACCAGTTCTCCGGCGGCCAGCGTCAACGGATTTCCATCGCCCGCGCCATCGCACCCCGACCGGCCATTCTGCTTGCCGACGAAGCAGTCTCGGCGCTCGATGTGACGATCAGGGCCCAGATTCTGGATCTGCTGGACGAGTTGGCGGCGGCCGAGGACTTCACCCTGGTCTTCGTCTCGCATGATCTGTCGGTAATACGGCGGGTGTGTGATCGGGTCGCTGTGCTGCACCAGGGACGGGTGGTCGAGATGGGACTGACCGAGGAGATATATACCAACCCCCAGCAGCAGTACACCAAGGACCTGCTGGCCGCCGTTCCCACGTTGGATCGGGGGCTGGCGATGGCGCGGGCACGCCGGGACACCATGACACCGTGATACCTACCGTCAAGACCGAGTGAGGCAAGATCAAGATCATGTCCGACCTGAGCGATACCCCTAGTCCACAACTGAATTGTCTGGAGTTTCTCGATACCGACGCCGCTATCCGGTTGACCAGCGAATTGGTACAGCTGCGCAGCGTGAATGACGGGGGATCGGCAGAACAGCCGGTCGCCGACCATGTAACGGCTTTGATGACGTCCTTCGGCTGGCAGGTGGAACTCTCCGAGGCCGCACCGGGCCGGCCGAATGTGGTGGGCATCGTCACCGGAAACCGGCCGGGCCGCACCTTGATGTTTGAGGGGCACTCCGATGTTGTGACCGAGGGGGACCGTGCTGGCTGGTCCTTCGATCCCTATGCCGGTGACATCGTGGATGGGAAATTGCGGGGCCGTGGGTCAGCCGATATGAAAAGCGGTGTGGCGGCAATGATCTGGGCCGCTCGCGCGGTGGAACTGGCCGGATTCGATGGCCGCATCCTGGTCGGGGTGTTGGCCGATGAGGAAGGAATGATGCTGGGTGCCAAGCATTTTGCCTCATCCCAGCTGGCGGTCGGGGTGGAGGGGGTCATCATCTGCGAGCCGGAGGCGGGCGAGATCTGCACCAGTAGCAAAGGCGCCATCCGGATCCGAATCGAGTTGCTCGGCGCGATGGCGCACGGGGCGATGCCGCATCAGGGCAACAACCCCATCCTGGCCGTCGGCCCACTGCTGATGGGACTGGGCGAACTCCAGGAACAGCTCTCGGCCCGTTTTCCCCCGCATCCGAGCCTCGGCGAGTTTTATCTCACCCCAACGGTGGTGGAGGCCGGAGATCGCGCTCAGGGCAACGTCATTCCGGCAATTGCCGCCGTGCATCTGGACATCAGAACCATCCCCGGAATCGAACACGCCGGGTTGATCACCTTGATCACCATGCTGGCCGAGCAGATCGCGACCGAGTCGCGGCTGCAGGCGCAGGTGAGTGTGTTGGATGATCGACCGCCGGTCGAGATCAGTGAATCGGCGCCGGTGGTCCAAGCGCTGGCATTCGCCCATCGCGAGATTCTTGGGGTGTCCCCGGTTTACGGTGGCGTACCGGGAACGACAGATGGCACCATTCTGACCAGGGATGCCGGCCTGGACACCGTGGTCTACGGGCCCGGCGGTAAGTGGATCGCGCACCAGGTGGACGAGTTCGTCGAAGTCTGTGAAATTGTCAACTGTGCCAAGGTGTTTGCCGTGGCGGCCTCGAACTTCCTTGCGCGGGTATCGAAATGAGCGCGGTGCGACAAAATGCGTTGGGGGATGTGCCCGGAATCAAAGTGGGGCACCACACTGCCATTGGTGACGGCTTTCTCACCGGGACAACCGTGGTGCTGGCACCGCCGGGCGGTATGACGGCAGGCGTGGACGTGCGCGGTGGGGGTCCCGGTACCCGGGAAACAGATTTGTTGGCACCAACTGCCGCCGTGGAGAAGGTACATGCCATTGTCCTGACCGGCGGTTCGGCGTACGGCTTGGCCTCGGCTTCCGGGGTGGCAGATGTGTTGGGAGAGAAGGGTATTGGCATTGCCATCGGACCCGGCCGCAACGATGTGGTGCCGATCGTGCCGGCCGCGGTGGTGTTCGATCTGGGGCGCGGCGGTGTCTTTGCCGCCAGACCAACAGCCCAGTTCGGTGCGCTGGCTTTGGAAGATGCGCTGAATTCGGTGTCCGGTGCGGAAATGGGCGTCATCGGAGCCGGCACCGGGAGTCTGACCGGACGGATCAAAGGCGGCATCGGCCAGGCAAGCGCCGAGTTACCGAACGGGTCGATCATTTCTGCAATTGTGGTGGCCAACGCCACCGGGGTTCCGTTTGATCCGCAAACCGGGGAACTATTGGGCGCCAGGTTACTTCGCCCAGAGGACGGCGTGCGTCCGGGAGTGCCGTCGGCGGCCGAGTTGGTCGAGTTGACGGCGGTATCGGCCGAGATCGGCGCGGGTTTGGCCGCCGCCAGCGCCGCCACCGCGACCGGGGTGGGCGGGTTCTACGGCGAATCCATCAGTCACACGACCCTGGGTGTGGTGGCCACCAATGCAACTCTGACTAAAGCCCAGTGCGCCAAACTAGCCGGGATGGCGCACGACGGGTTGGCCAGAGCGGTGAATCCGGTCCACACCATGTTCGACGGTGATTTGTTCTTCGGCGTCGCCACCGGTGAGTTGCCGGAGCCGAATCCCGCTGAATTGTTCCATTTGCTGGCCACCGCAGCGGATGTGGTGACCAGGGCCATGGTGCGCGCCATGCTGGCCGCCCGAACCGTGACAACCCCGGCCGGAACCTTCCGTAGCTATCTGGATCTGGCCCCCAGCACACTGCCCTGATCGTCGCTGGTCACGCAGATCGCTCCGTGTCTGTGTCCAGATGCCGGTGACTCCAGCTGGTGTCATCGGTGCGGGAGTCAGGACGCCGGCTCGGTAAGGGGTTGTCAGAATAGATCGACAGCCGCTTTGGCCAACCGAAATCCATAACCACTGAGCACGTTTTGGCAGATCATGCCGGCTTCGGTTGACGTACAGCTGATGTCACCACCGACGGCGCGTTGTCCGTAGCCCAGGACCGGATATCGCGGATCAGCGACCGTATCGCCAAAACATCCGCCGACGACGGCCGGCGAGGCGCCGTCGATCTGCGCGGTTCCGGTATAAAACCCCGCTGCCCCTTCGCAGACTCGTGCTGGCACCTGATAGCTGAAATCGGAGATATCGCAACGGAAATAGGAGCCTTACGAGTAGACCATAATGGCACAGAATATGTTGGACGACGGACTCTGAAAACTGTTGAAACCACTGGATCCTGAATCAATCGCCGGTGGCACATT
>JBBSRY010000208.1:0-5212 GCA_038242595.1 Mycobacteriales bacterium | reverse complement strand
CGAGCTGGTAGTGCAAAACGAGCGCGCCGTTTCGACTGGCCGACCCGAGGTGCAACTCGATATCGGTACGAATCTCGTTCTGCTCGCGCATTTCTTCGGTGAAGAAGGAGATCTCGTTGCCGCCACCGCTCTTGGCCTGAAGCATTGCCTGGTCGGCTTGTCCCAGGAGTTCCGAGACCGTCGTCGTTCCCGGTATTCCCAGCGCCACTCCCAAACTGACGCCCCGGCTGACCTCCTCGCCGCCCAGTTGAACCGGTTCGTTGGCAATCCGGCGGATTTGTTCAGCCGCGGCTCGAGCATGCTCGATGGTGGCTCTACCCGGCAGCACCAGGACAAACTCGTCGCCCCCCAATCTGGCCAGAAATTCTGCATCGCCCTTGCCAGATGCCAGCCGAGTGGCCAGCGTCTGCAGATACAGATCGCCGGCCGCATGACCCAGGAAACTGTTCATTGCCTTGAGTCGATCCAGGTCCATGAAGATTGCGGCCACCGGGCCGTCCGCACCCGGGGCCAGGCGAAGGTTCAGGTAGTCCACCAGTGCGCGGCGGTTGGACAAGCCGGTCAATTCATCGTGGTAGGCCAGAAAGCGGAGTTTCTCCTCCGCTCCGACCCGCGAACGCAGTTGCGCGAGTAGGGCTGCCAGTGCTCGCAGTGAGTTGACCTCGGGGTCCAACCATTCACGATCGCCGTATTTGATGAATCCCAGCACCCCGCTGGTTCCGTCGGTGGTCAGCAGTGGGACCGTAGCGGTGGAGACACCCTGGACGCCAGAGGCCTGCGCCACCCGATCCTGGTACTGCTCGTCACTTCGGTCTGGGCGGCTCAGCATCACCGCCGAAAGATGTTCGGTGGCAGCAAATGTCGGATCCGCGCCGGCAAAGTAGACGATCCCAACCGGATCGGGGTCCGGCACATTGAGACGCGGTGGCCACTCCGCGACCAGGACGGTCGCGCCGAGTTCATGATCGTTGCGTCGCAAGAACGCCAGGTCCACATCAAAATAATCCACGAGCTGCTCGAGCAATCGTTCCGACGCATGCTGGAGCGTCAGCGATGTCACACCCATCAGGTCTGAGGCGACTGTCGTGACCAATTCCTCCAGGCTCAGTTTCACCGGCATCAATCCAACTTCTCCTCGGCCCCGTTTTCGGTGTTCACCGCATTATCGGCCATCACCAGCTCGCGGGGCAGCCGTTCGCTGCGTGGGGTAGTTCCGGCGTCGTGAGTTACTCGCATGGCCAAAACTACCGACTCGCCGGGACCAGTGCCGATCAGGCTGGCGAATTGATGCTGGAGCTCGCCTAATTCGGCAGCAAAGGGTGCTGATGCCTCGGCCAGTTCAGCCGCCGATTGCGCATACAGGAACACCGGGGAGATCGGGGCGATGCCGAGGTCATGGCACTGCGCGGTGATCCACACTCGTTGCATCGCCGCGCCGCCGCGCAGGTAGTCAGCGGGCGAATTGCCGTCGACGGTGACCACGGCGAAGGCGGAACTGCCAACAACCCGATCTCTGGTGTTATCGCCCAATGCCTGCCCGCCGTCCCAGTCCCGCAGCAAGGCCATCACATCGGCGCGTTCGGCCACCCGCAATTTGGCCAGGTCGGCTTCGTCAAGTCCCAGGGTTCGAACATCGATTCCGGACTCCAATCGGTCGATGCCCGGCCATTTGAGTTCGGACATCATCTGCGAATGCAACAACGGGGTCAGATAGCGAATCCGATCTGATGCGGCGAGAATCTGGGCCGCAGCTATCAATTGATCCTGCTCGGTCAGCAGCCGCAGATGAGCACCCTCGCTCTGGGCCGCAGCGCGTAACGCGTCCTGAATCAGCGGGGAAAGCGCGCGTCGCCGGCCGATATTTCGATTGGAGATACGGTGACGCATCGCGCTGTACATCGTCGAAAGTTTCGGCTCCGGGCCTGGCCGGGTTGTCACAGTTGCGGCGAGTCGGTTGTCCGGAGTCGGGTCTGAGAAGCAGACCTCACCGTGCTGATCATGGGCCGCCAGCGCGATCCGGGCGTTGAAGGTGGCAGCACCGATACTGACGTAGCTACCGCGAAATCCGATGTCCATTGCCGAGGTGCGGGCCGGATCGAGGTCGATCTGCACCGCGTCGACAGTTTGCCGTATTCGCCAGGGTTGGATGTTCCCACCGGATGGTGCGAGCCGGATCGCCTGCACCACAGCCTCTTCCGGTGTGTTCGGAAGGTCTTCGGCCAGGGTGGTCACTGAACCGGGTGCGTGCTGTGCCTGAGTCTTCGGAGCGGCCAGGGACTGCAGTTGTTGGTCCAGATCGATGCGAATCCGCCCCGAGGGCAACTCATCGCCGCGCCCGAAGCGTCGCACCGCGGCCGCGACAGTGGCCGCCCCCAACTGGACATCGCCGCCCAACTGGGGCCAGGTGTTCAGCGTGCGGTCGATCTCGACCATGGACGCGGCCATCCGTCCGGACAGATCCACCGCTTCCAGAATGCGCATCACATGTGGCGCTTTGTCCCTGGTCGACAAACCCTTCAAAGAGTTGGGGTCAACATCGCCGAGGAGTCCGTGGAACAGCGGCCGCGTCGAATCCTGATCAAAACGCTCCACGTCGAACAGTCCACGGTCGCTGGTTTCCATCAGGACCGGAATGCCGCGCCGGCGGGCCTCCAGACGCACTTTAAGTTTGATATCCAGTGAGTCACATTCCTCGATGACCAGGTCGAGTCCGTCGAAGAATGTCGCCAAGTTGTCGTCGGTGAGCCCGTCGGTGAACACCTCGACGGGTAGGTAAGGGTCGAGTTCGGCTATCCGTCGGGCGACGACCACCGCCTTGTTGACTCCGATATCGAGCACCGAGGCCGGGATCCGGTTGAGATTGGACAGTTCGATCGTGTCGAAGTCGGCAAGTCGGAGTGTCCCGCACAGTCCCTCCAGCACCAGGGTGTGCGCGATGGCGTGCCCAACGCTGAGTCCGACGACGCCTATCTTCAGGGTGCCGAGGTGGTCCTGTTCCGCTCTGGTGATCTTGTTGCGATTGCGGTCAAGACGCAGATTTCGATGCGCCACCGGACCGAGTAATCGGGTGACGGCTCGGCGCCACGGAAAGTGCACCCAGGGCAGGGGGGCTGTGTCCTGGCTGGTTTCCTCCCCGGTTGTGGGCATCGCACGCTGATGCTGGTGACGCAGCGATTGGCTGTGGTCCAGCACAGTCACAGTCGGATCGGCGCGCAGCGCAGCCAGGGTGCGGTTGTCGGAAGGATCGGATTCCCAGAGGATCTGCGCCGAATGTTGACTCATGTCAGCGACGGTCATCAGATGAGTTCCCGAAGTTGCGGGTGTGCTGATGGATTCGACTCCATCAGCGCCGCTGATTCAGCGATGATTCGTGGCAATTGGTTTGGCGTTGCCAGATCGGCCAAGGTTGTTCTGTCCCACCACATCATCGTGGTGAGGTACCGATCGTCCGGATAGGCAACCGGAGTGACTTCGTTGCTGGTGACGCCGCCGGTGGTCGCCCACCGCTTGACTGCATGAACCGCCACCGTACAGAAGGCGTGACGCACCCCCAGCAGTGCCATGGCATGGACGAACATTCTGGCCAGAGCATTGGAGAGTTCGTTACGGTGCGTCGCATCGTCGCTGACCCAGCCAGTTTTCATCTCGATCACGCCGTCGTCGATGCGCTCGGAGATCTCTTTGATGACCTGCACTGCGCCTGGTCTGCCGTCCCATTCTTCGAGGGCGTGGGCCTGAAAAGCGCTGTGGTAGCGACCCTGCGCGCGCATTCCACCGACCGCGTTGCCCGCGTCGTCCATCGCCAGGAAGAACACCGCAGTGGTGGAGCCATCACAGATTCGGTCATATTCCAGAACCTTTTCCACGCCGTGCCGGCGATAACTCTTGCCGGCCCCGCGCAGGTACAGCGCCCACAGATCGGGGCGCTGGGATGGAGTTGCGACCAGAATTTCGTAACCGGATTCAGTATCGGGGTAGCTGCCGATCAGGGCAGGGTCGCTGGTGAGATGGGGCAGGAGATCGATGGACATAGTGTTCCCTGATCGGTAGCGCGAGGCGATCCATTTCTGACTAGAATTCGCCCCCTGATGGTAAATGTCGTTGCTCTCGGTAATTGTATGGTTACTAAGCAGTTAATTAATAGAGTGTGGTAGTCGCCAAGCATCAACAAGCTCTCCCAGAAGCCCACATCCATCCGGCTGCCTGTCCTCAGAGCAGCGAATAGGACCCGCCTGGGTGTAAGCGATGTCATTACCTGTACTCAGCGTTACCGAATCGAAGTCGACTGGTGTCCTCCCAAATCGACCGGTGGATTCGATCAGGCGGAACTCCGGCGTCTGAGAATCCGATCCCAGCGCCGTTCAACTGCCGCTGTCCAGCGTCACATATCGTTACGACGCGGGTGAACGGTCTGCTGCCATCTCGGTGACGGCCGATTGAGCGAAACAAGAATTTCTATCGGTTAACTAGGTGCTCGGTCTTGGAAGGGCGGGTGTTGGTGTTCGCCTCAAGGGGCCGGGCAGTTGCAGCCCCGCAGCAGTACCGTGGACAGATGGAATATCGACAACTTGGACGCGCCGGGCTGCGAGTCTCAACGATCACCCTTGGCACGATGGGGTTCGGTGGCACCGGCTGGGCCAGCCCGGTTGGCCATCTTGATGTGACTGCGGCTCGAAGACAGATCGACATCTGTCTGGAGGCGGGGGTCAACCTGTTCGATACGGCTGACATCTACTCGAACGGTCTCTCCGAGGAGATTCTGGGCGAGGCCATCGGGACCGACCGCGATCAGGTGCTGATTGCCACCAAGGTCCGCGGCGATATGGGTCCAGGCCCCAATGATGGTGGTCTCTCGCGACACCACATCATCCAGGCTGCCGAAGCAAGTCTTCGCAGATTGCGAACCGACCACATCGATTTGTATCAGGTGCACGAGTGGGACGGACTGACTCCGCTCGAGGAAACATTGTCCGCTCTGGATTCGCTTGTCTCATCGGGCAAGGTGCGTTATATCGGCTCATCCAATTACACCGCCTGGCAACTGATGAAAGCGTTGTGGACCTCCGATAGTCGCGGCTAAGACTCGTTTGTCAGGGAGCAGATCTACTATTCGCTGCAGGCCAGAGATGCCGAGAACGTACTGGTCCCGATCGCGATCGACCAGGGATTGGGCAATTTGGTCTGGAGCCCGTTGGCCGGCGGTCTGCTGTCG
>JBBSRY010000207.1:0-5219 GCA_038242595.1 Mycobacteriales bacterium | reverse complement strand
GATCGCTGGTTCCTTGATCGGGTGTGCACTCACATCCTGGCCTGGGAAGGCACCGACGAGGACGAATCCAAGTGGTACTTCTTCGAGGGCAACTTCTCCGATTACGAGAAAAACAAGATTTCCAGGTTGGGCGCCGAGGCGGCCCGTCCGCATCGGGTCACCCATCGCAAACTCACCCGCGACTGATTCGCGAGCCGGTGTCTCGCACTGGCATATCCCGGCATTGACATCGGGCCGGTTCCAGGTGATGGAGCCGGCCCGTTTGTGCTTTCACCCACCGCGCCCGCGCTGGCGTCAGGCCGCACAAATAGCCAAGGCGCAGTCTTCGCGAAAGTGTCATTTTTCGGTCGAGAATGTTTCGAGTCGGAGGTTACGGGCATGGTTTGTTGCGGGACAGATAGATTCGGCGACGCTTTTCGCCCCCAGATGACGATTCCAGCACGCCTTGCGCGTCCGGTCATTACCGGCGTCCTATTCCCAGCGGGCAAGGGATAGGCTTGACATCGGATTCGGTGCAAAGCGGCGCCGTCGATGAGGGAGAAATCTGCAATGACCCAGACTGTCCCGTCTGAGCAAACTGCCAACCACAATCCAGATCGCAATGGGGTCGCCGTGAACTACGGTACCAACCCTGCGGTAGCCGCCGCTGCGGCCGAGAAGCCGGAACTGGCAACCCTGATCACCCGATATTTCCGGCACATTCCGGCCGAGGATCTGCCGACCAAGGTCTCCGATGTTTTCGCCATCATCACCGCGCACCTGCGGTTGGCGCAGCAGCGGCCGCAGAACACCCCGAAGATCCGGGTCTTCAATCCGCAAACTACTGATGACGAATGGTCCAGCGAGGCCACCGTGGTCAACATCGTCAACGACGACATGCCACACCTGGTCGATTCGGTGATCAGCGCGCTCACCGGTGCGGGCGCTGTCGTCTTCCGGGTACTGCATCCCATCCTCGACGTACGCCGTGACCATGCGGGCAATCTGATCGAGGTGCTGGGGGCCACGCCGAAGGGCAGTGCCACCGGTGGGTTTCGCGGGCGCGATGTCTTCCGTGAGTCCTGGGTACATCTGCTGATCGACCGGATCACCGACGCCGAACGAGCCGAGAATCTCGAGCTCGAGGTCAACGAGGTACTTGCGCAGCGGCGAGATGTTGTCGAGGACACCGATGAGATGTGCGACATGGCAAGGGAACTGGCCGCCACACTCCGGCGCAACCCACCGCAGCTGCCGGCACAGGAGATCATCGAAGCCGCCGATCTGCTGGACTGGCTGGCCGATGGGCACCTGACGTTTCTGGGTTATCAGCAGTGTGAGGCGTCGGCCGGCTCGCTGGATGCGGACCACGAGACCACGGTGGTGGCTGCTCCTGACGGCGCCAACGCGGTCAGTGCCGCGGGAGCCAACGGCAAAACCGGTACCGGCCTGCAGCCGATCCAGTCCAGCGGTATCGGATTGTTTCGGGATAACGCGGATCCCAAGGGCTTCGCTGCCAATATCGTCCCGCACCCGGATACCGCCAAGCGACTGCTGGTGCTGACCAGGGCATCGGCTCCGACGAACTTGGCAAAAAATTTGCAACCATTCTATGTGGCATTGCGCGAGTTCGACGAGGACGGCGCCGTTGTCGGCGAGCACCGCTTCCTGGGACTGTTGACACCGCTGGCGCTCAACGCGGAGGTTAATGCCACCCCGGTGGTGCGTCGCACGGTGGATGAAGTGCTGCTGGCACTGGGTGCCTCGGTAGATTCCTATACCGGTCAGCGGGCTGTTGATCTCTTGGCCACCTACCCCCGGGCAGAGTTGTTCTGGGCCCAGACGTCCGCTGTCGTTGACCTGGTTCGAGGGGTCCTGCAGCTCACCAGCCGCCGGGCGCTTCGGCTTTTCCTGCAGCCCGATCCGTACGGCAGGTTCATCTCGGTGCTGGTCTTCCTGCCTCGCGATCGCTACACCACTGCCGGTCGACTGGCCATGATGCGGGTGCTGGTCGACGAGCTCGGCGGCAGCGATATCCGTTACACCGCCAGGGTCGGTGACTCACAGCTCGCCGCAGTTCATTTCACAGTGACAACGGACCCGCAGAAGCGTGTTGAGATCGACCTCGGTCGGCTCAACGACAAGGTGCGCGAGACCATCCGCACCTGGGAGGATGAACTTATCACCGCCATCGGCGGGAACTACGTGCTGGACGCTGCGGGCGAGCGTTCCCGCTACGTCGAGGCGTTCGACGAGGCTTACAAGGGCGACTACGCACCGGCCAATGCGGTGGACGATCTACAACGCCTGGATGCGCTGCGTGGTCCGGAAGATTTTGGGCTGGTCATCTCCGACTCCAAGCCCGGTCGGCCAGGAAACCGCAGTCTCAAGATGTACGTCACGGGAGCTACCGTCACCCTGTCCAGAGCGCTACCACTGCTGCAAAGCATGGGCGCCGAGGTGATCGACGAGAACCCCTACCAAGTAACACGTTCCGACGGAACGCCGTCGCGGATCTACGATTTTGGTTTGAACTTCCCGGAGGTCTACCTCGCCGAGGGCGATGACGTCGTGCAGGTCCGGGCCCGATTCACCGATGCCTTCACCGCCTCCTGGAGCGGTCTGGCCGAGATCGATGGATTCAACGGCCTGGTGCTGGCAGCTGGTTTGGGCTGGCGTCAGGTGGCCACGCTGCGGGCCTACGCGCACTATCTGCGTCAGACCGGAACGCCATACACCCAGGGCTATATCGAGTCGGTGTTACTGACGAATCCCCATCTGGTGACCGACTTGGCAAATCTCTTTGCCGCCAGGTTCGATCCCAACGCCGAAGGCGATCGGGAGACCATTTGCACCGATCTGACCGAAAAGATCACCGCCGACCTCGACCAGGTCAGCAGTCTGGATGCCGACCGCATCCTACGATCCTTCCTGCGGCTGATCCTGGCCACCGGCCGAACCAACGTTTATCGCACCGATGCCAACGGTCATTTACGTGAATTCATGTCTTTCAAACTTGATCCAAAAAAGATCCCGAATCTACCGAAACCGGTCCCGGCCCACGAGATCTGGGTCTACTCCCCACGGCTGGAGGGGGTACATCTACGGTTCGGCGATGTCGCTCGCGGTGGCTTGCGCTGGTCCGACCGGCCGGAGGACTTCCGAACCGAAGTTCTAGGCCTGGTCAAGGCGCAGGAGGTCAAGAACGCGGTTATCGTCCCGGTCGGAGCCAAGGGTGGGTTCGTGGTGAAGCAGTCGCCGGCGCCCACTGGAGATCCGGCAGCCGACCGAGACGCCGTCGCCAGTGAGGGAATAGCCTGCTACAAGCAGTTCATCCAAGGCCTGCTGGACCTGACCGACAACCGGCTGGGCGGCGAGGTGGTTCCCCCGCAACAGGTGGTGCGACACGACAAGGACGACACGTACCTGGTGGTGGCAGCCGATAAGGGAACCGCCAAGTTCTCCGACACCGCGAACGGGGTGGCGGCCGATAATGGCTTCTGGCTGGACGACGCCTTCGCCTCCGGCGGCAGCGCCGGCTACGACCACAAGGGCATGGGTATTACCGCTCGCGGAGCCTGGGAATCAGTCAAACACCATTTCCGCGAACGAGGTATCGACACCCAGGTCCAGGATTTTACGGTTGTTGGCGTCGGCGATATGTCCGGTGATGTCTTCGGTAACGGCATGCTGCTCTCAGACCACATCAGACTCGTTGCGGCCTTTGATCATCGGCACATTTTCATCGATCCTCGGCCGGATGCGGCGACGTCCATCCAGGAGCGTCGGCGCCTGTTCAACCTGCCTCGCTCGTCTTGGGCCGATTACAACTCCAACCTCATATCCACCGGCGGTGGTGTCTTCCCACGCACGCTCAAGAGCATTCCACTGACCGACCAGATTCGTGAGGCCCTCGGTCTGGGAGCCGACGTGGCGAGCCTGTCACCGAATGAACTGATGCACGCCGTCCTGTTGGCGCCGGTGGACCTGCTGTGGAACGGCGGCGTCGGCACCTACGTGAAGTCATCGACGGAGTCCGATGTTCAGGTGGGCGACAAAGCCAATGACAATGTGCGGGTCAATGGCGGCGAAATCCGTGCCAAGGTGGTGGGTGAGGGTGGAAACCTGGGTGTCACCCAACTGGGCCGCATCGAGTTTGCCAGGGCCGGTGGCCGGATCAATACCGACGCCATCGATAATTCGGCCGGTGTCGATACCTCTGATCGCGAGGTAAATATCAAGATCGCGCTGCAGCCGCTGCTGGCCGATGGTCAGCTCACTCTTGTTGGACGAGATGAGTTGCTGGCCAGCATGACCGATGAGGTTGCCGAACTGGTGCTGGCCGACAACATTGCCCAGAACAGGGTGTTGGGCACCACCAGGCATCACGCGGGTGCGATGCTGACCGTGCACGCACGGTTGATCGACGAGTTGGTGCATCAGGGCAGACTGGACCGTGGCCTAGAATTTCTGCCGACCCAGGCGCAGATCAACCAGCGTCTGGCGGTGTCCGAAGGCCTGTCCTCGCCGGAACTTTCGGTGCTGGTCGCCTATGTCAAGGCCGCACTGTCCAAGGACATGATCAAATCCGAACTGCCGGATCTCCCAGCCTTCGCAGACCAGTTGCCCGATTACTTCCCGGTACAGATGCGGGAGGGATACGCCGAGGCGATCCAAGCGCACCCGCTGCGCCGAGAAATCGTCACCACCATGATTGCCAACGACGTGGTCAACGGGGCTGGTATTTCCTTCGCCTTCCGATTGACCGAGGAAATGGCCGCCACTCCGACCGACTCGATTCGTTCGTATTTCATCACCACCAAGGTGTTCGGACTGCCTGCACTCTGGGCCGATATTGCCGCTGAGAACAACAGGATCGGCGCAGCGGTCCAGGATCGGTTGATCCTGGACTCCCGACGGTTGCTCGACCGGGCAGCCCGTTGGTTCCTGTCCTGGCGTCCACAGCCGCTCGATGTGACCAGTGAGATCGAGCGCTACCAGGCGGTGGTGCACGAATTGACTCCGAAGATGCCTCGTTTGGTGGTGGGAATCGAGCACGAGGCCATTCGCGCTGATGTCAACACCTTGACAGCGATGGGGGCGCCGGCGGACCTCGCGCACCGCGTCGCCTACTCGCTCTACACCTTCAGTCTGCTGGATGTGGTCGACGTGGCGCTGATCTCCGATCGTGATCCGTTCGAGGTGGCTGAGCTGTACTACGCCATGTCGGCCCATCTGGG
>JBBSRY010000206.1:0-5237 GCA_038242595.1 Mycobacteriales bacterium | reverse complement strand
CTTTTCTGGGATATCGGGTCACCGTGTGCGATGCTCGACCGGTATTTGCTACCAGGAAAAGGTTCCCGGAAGCAGATGAAGTGATTGTGGACTGGCCGCACCGATACCTGTCTGCGCAGGTGGAGGAGGCGGCGATCGATCCACGCACGGTGATCTGTGTGCTCACCCATGACCCCAAATTCGATGTGCCGGTTCTGCAGATTGCGTTGAAACTGCCGGTGGCCTTCGTCGGTGCGATGGGATCTCGGCGCACCCACCTTGATCGCTTGGAGCGGCTGCGCGAAGGCGGCGTGACGGTCGAGGAGTTGGCCCGGCTGTGCAGCCCGATCGGCTTGGATCTGGGGGCGCGCACTCCGGAGGAGACGGCGATCTCGATTGCGGCCGAGATCATCGCCAAGCGTTGGAATGGGAACGGTCGCCCGCTCTCGGCTCTGGATGGAGCGATTCATCGTGAGCCAATGGTCGATCGGATCGGCTGATCGACGAATGAGCGCGCATGGAGTTTTGTCGAATAGTTGCGCTTGGGCCGAATTCCAGTAATGGTTGTGAGTGCGATCACAAGATCTTGTCGGCACTGAATTTGCTTGCAATGGAATGAGTGTCGGTGGTTTCAGTGGCGGTGCAAGAGGTAAGCCCAACTGGTTCGGTAGCGTCAGGCAATTGGTGACGCATCTGCGGAACCATTGTCGCCTTGACTCCGCATATTCGTGAGCTCAGCTGAATAATTCTTATCCCGCGCCAGTTTCGCCGCAAGCAAGGAGTGTCAATGACGACCATCTCAGTAAAGGTGGACGGGATCACGTACAGGGATGACGTCGAACCCCGCACACTGCTCGTCCAACATCTACGCGAGAAATTGGGAAAGGTCGGAACCGTCATCGGTTGTGACACCAGCAATTGCGGTGCCTGCACCGTCCACATGGACGGTATTTCGGTGAAGTCCTGTTCCATCCTGGCCGTTCAAGCCGATGGCAGTGAGGTAACCACCATCGAAGGGTTGGCCGACAGCGTCGGGGTAGCCGCCGGCGAGCACCCGATGCAGCGGGCCTTTCACGAGAACCATGGATTGCAATGCGGATTCTGCACACCCGGGATGATCATGCGGGCCACCTGTTTACTGCAGGAAAACCCATCGCCCACCGAGCACGAGATACGACACGGGTTGGAAGGCAATCTGTGTCGATGTACCGGTTACCAAAACATCGTCAAAGCTGTGCAGCAGGCCGCAGGCGAAATGAGCAGTGCCGAGGCAACCTCGACGCCGGCCACCGCCTCGGCCGGAGTGGCGCCGTCTGCTTCTGACTTGGAGGGACAACGATGACCGCTGTTGCCGATACCGCCACCACCACCGACCCGCAGATCGGACAGGCGCGGCTGCGCAAAGAGGATCAGCACCTGATCACCGGGCGCAGTCGCTGGACCGATAACTTCGTCCTACCCGGCATGGTGCACCTGGCCGTGCTGCGCTCCCCGGTGGCCCATGCCACGCTCGATTCGATCAACGTGGCTGCCGCCAAGGACGCTCCCGGTGTATTCGGTGCCTGGACCGGCGCCGACCTGACCGAACAGGGCGGACTGCCATGTGCCTGGCCGATCACGCCCGATATGAAGTCGCCGCTGCATAATCCGGTAGCCGTTGGAACTGTCAAACATGCCGGCGAAATTGTTGCCGTCGTAGCGGCACGGACCAAGGCCGAAGCCGTCGATGCGGTCGAATTGATCGAGGTCGAATACGGCCCACTGCCGGTCGTTCTGGATATGAAGGAAGCGCTGGCCGACGGCGCGACGATCATCCACCCGGATTTGGGAACGAACCAAAACGCGTTCTGGCGCTTCGATTCCAATGAGGCGGGAACCGGCGGAGATGTGACAGCAGCAATCGAGGCCGCCCGCAACGACCCGGACCAGATCGTTGTTACCCGGGAACTTCGCCAACAGCGCCTGATCCCGGCGTTCATGGAACCTCGCTCCACCGTGGTCGATCCGACCAGCGATCAGATCACCATGTGGACCTCCACCCAGGTCCCGCACATCCTGCGCCTGATGATCGCCTTGACCCAGGGCATTCCGGAGCACAAGGTACGGGTGATCGCGCCCGATGTCGGTGGTGGGTTCGGCGGCAAGCTCCAGGTGACACCGGAGGAAATCGTTACCCTGATGGTCGCCCGCCGGCTGGGCAAACCGGCGAAATATACCGAGACCAGGTCCGAATCACTTCTTGCAGCACACCATGGGCGCGATCAGATCCAGCGCCTGACCATGTCGGCGCGACGCGACGGGACCATCACCGGCTTCGATGTCGACCTCCTGGCCGATATGGGTGCCTATCTCGGTCTGGTGACGCCGGGTGTGCCGATTCTGGGCGCGTTCATGTACAACTCCATTTACAAGATCCCGGCCTACCGTTTCAGTTGCACCAACGTGTTCACCAACAAGACGATCACCGATGCCTACCGCGGCGCGGGCCGCCCGGAAGCAACTTTCGGTATCGAGCGCATGATGGATGAACTCGCAGTCGAACTCGGCATGGAGCCGATGGACTTGCGCAAGAAAAACTGGATCACCCACGAGGAGTTCCCGTTCACCACCGTGTGTGGGCTCGTCTACGATTCTGGGAATTACGAGGCCGCCACCGAGCAGGCAGTGCAGATGTTCGATTACGACGGTCTGCGTGCCGAACAAAAGCAGCGTCGCGACTCGGGTGATCCGGTGCAGTTGGGGATCGGCATCTCCACCTTCACCGAAATGTGTGGTCTGGCCCCGTCGCGCGTGCTCGGGTCCCTGAGCTACGGCGCCGGAGGTTGGGAAACGGCCTCGATCCGGATGCTTCCGTCCGGCAAGGTGGAAGTGGTGACGGGCGCGACGCCGCATGGTCAGGGCCACGAAACCGCATTCTCGCAGATTGTTGCCGATCAACTGGGGATCCCCTTCGAGGACATCGAGCTCATCCACGGCGACACCCAATCCTCGCCGAAGGGCCTGGACACCTACGGATCTCGGTCACTGGTGGTCGGCGGTATTGCCATCGTCAAGGCGGCGGACAAGGTGAAGGCAAAAGCGCGGGTAGTAGCGGCGCACCTGCTCGAAGCGGCCGAGGACGACCTGGAGTTCGTCGGCGGTAAGTTCACCGTCCGGGGTACCGAAACCTCGGTGGGCATCACGGATATCGCGCTGACGGTATTCCTCGCCCACAATTTGCCCGATGGCATCGAGCCATCACTGGATTCAGATGCCACCTTCGACCCGGAGAACTTCTCCTTCCCGCACGGCACGCACCTGTGCGCCATGGAGGTCGATACCGAAACCGGCTTCTGCAAGATCCGTAAGTATGTCTGCGTGGACGATATCGGCACCATCGTGAACCCGATGATCGCCGAAGGTCAGGTGCACGGCGGCCTGGCGCAGGGCATCGCGCAGGCAATGTTCGAGGAGGCTGTCTACAGCGAGGACGGTCAGCTGACGTCCGGCACGTTGGCCGACTACCTGGTCCCGTCGGCGGCGGATCTGCCGCATTTCGACACCGGTCACACGGTGACGCCGGCGACCTCGAATCCGTTGGGGGTCAAGGGAGTTGGCGAAGCCGGAACGATCGCCTCGACTCCGGCCGTGGTCAACGCGGTGCTGGATGCGATTCGGCATCTGGGAGTCTGCGATGTCCCCATGCCGTGCACCCCGGTGCGGGTCTGGTCGGCGTTGCAGGATGCTTCGAGTGCGCGGGTTGCCGCGGCCGAGCAGGTCAGTGCCGGGCATATGTTGCCCGGTGATGTTCCCACCGATGGCACCACGTCCGGCACTATCTCAGGAGCGTCGTCATGATCCCGTCTGCATTCGATTACGCGGCGCCCAGCACCGTCGACGAAGTACTGGCCGCATTGGCCGAAGCTGGTGACGAAGGCAAGATTCTCGGCGGTGGACAGTCATTGCTGCCGGTGCTGCGATTGCGATTGGCCGCACCTGGCTTGTTGATCGATCTGCACAAGGTGCCGGAGCTCCGCGGTATTCGGGCCGAGGGTGATCGCATCGTCATCGGTGCGATGACCACCCATTATGAGGTGGCAACCAATGGGTTGGTTGGTGATCACCTGACACTGCTGTCTCAGACCGCTGCGACTGTGGCCGATCAGCAGATTCGCTATCGGGGTACCTTCGGCGGATCGTTGGTGCACGCCGACCCGGCCGGTGATATGGGCGCTGCTGCAATCGCTTTGAACGCAACGATGGAAATTGCCGGGCCGTCCGGGACCCGATCAGTCGCGGCGACCGAATTCTTCACTGACTACTTCGAGACGACGTTGGCCGAGGATGAAATCCTGACCGCGGTCAGCTTTGACAAGCACACCGGGTGGGGCTCGCATTACGAAAAGTTCACCCAGATCGCCCAGGCTTGGTCGGTGGTGGCGGTGGCCGCCGCAGTTCAGATCCAGGGTGGTGTCATTGCGCAGGCCAGAATTGGGTTGACCAATATGGGTGCCACTCCGCTGCGGGCGTTGGCGATGGAGGCTGCTCTGACCGGTGGGCCGGCCACGTCCGAAGCCATTGCGGCGGCATCGTTGTTGGCCGCCGAGGGGACTGCGCCGGTGGATGATGCCGGCGGCACCGCCAACTACCGTCGTCATCTGGTGACAGTGCTGGCCCGTCGAGCGGTGATCGCTGCCGTCGGTTAAACCCCACTGGTCGCCAGATCGCGTGCCCGGTGCAGAACCTCGTCGAGCATGACCGGGGTCAACCTCCCGGTGAAGGTGTTCTGCTGGCTGACGTGGAAGCAGCCCAGAACAGTGAGGGTCCGCCCGTCGGAGTGCCGCAGCATCACCTCGGCGCCATGGCCGAACCGAGGACGTGGCCGCGGTACCGCCCAGCCCTGCTCGGCCAGTGTGACGAGCAGGGCTTGCCAGCCGAATCCCCCGAGTACGACGGCGACCCGCACCGAGGCCGCGAGCAACTCCAGTTCCCGGGCCAGGTAGGGCGCGCATCGACGGCGTTCCTCTGGGGTGGGTTTGTTCGCCGGCGGCGCGCAATGAACCGGGGCCAGGAGTCGGACGCCGCGCAGCGTCATCCCGTCGTCGAGCGAGATCGCGGTCGCCCGGCTCGCCATCCCGGCTCGATACAACGCGGCGAACAGGAAGTCGCCGCTGCGGTCACCGGTGAACATCCGACCGGTTCGGTTGCCGCCATGTGCGGCCGGCGCCAGTCCCACCACGACGATTCCAGCGCGTTCGTCACCGAAACTCGGCACCGGG
>JBBSRY010000205.1:0-5238 GCA_038242595.1 Mycobacteriales bacterium | reverse complement strand
GGCGACTCCACTGTTCCAGATGGCAAAGCACACACCGTTGCCGGAGTCGATCTCGGACTCCGGATCGTTCATCAACACGTATTACATCGTGATCGCTGTCAACGTGGCCTTCCAACTCGGCTTCTGCACTTTCGTTATGAGCAATTACATGAAGGCGCTGCCGATCGAGTTGACCGAGGCCGCCCAGGTTGACGGTGCCGGAATCTGGACGCAGTACTGGCGGATCGTGCTGCCATTGTGCCGGCCACCCCTGGCCGCACTGGCCACCCTGGAGTTTATCTGGCTCTACAACGACTTCTTCTGGGCATTGTTGTTGGTGCAGAAGGGTGATCGGCTGCCGATCACGTCCGGGCTGAATAACTTGAACGGTCAATTCGCGCAGAACTACAACCTGCTCTCAGCCGGCGCTCTGCTGTCTGCGATACCGGTGATCATCATTTATCTGGTACTGCAAAAACAGTTTGTCGCCGGTCTTACTCTCGGAGCAAACAAGGGATGAGTACGACGCCACGCCCACCACTTCCCGACCGTTCCCAGAAGTTTCGGCAATCGATGAATTCGGTCACCGAGAGTCTCGGCGGCCGAATCGCTTTCGGTGGCGACTACAACCCGGAGCAGTGGCCGGAAAGTGTCTGGGCGCAGGACGTCGCACTGATGGGCGAGGCCGGGGTGAACCTGGTCTCGTTGGGAATTTTCTCCTGGGCCTGGCTCGAACCCAAACAGGGACGCTACGAATTCGATTGGCTGGACCGGGTTATCGACCTGTTGCACGCCGGCGGGATTGCCATCGATCTGGCCAACGCGTCGGCGACTCCGCCGCCCTGGTTCTCCCGAGCTTATCCGGATTCATTACCGGTTGATGTGGACGGGCACCGCCGTAGCTACGGGGGGCGGCAGGCGTTCTGCCCGTCGTCCCCGGACTATCGAGCCGCCGCAGCAGCTCTGACCACCGCGATCGTCGAGCGCTATCACGCCCACCCGGCCGTCGTGATGTGGCACGTGCACAACGAGTACGGCTGCCATAACTGGAACTGCTATTGCGATGTCTCGGCGGCGGCGTTCCGGTCCTGGTTGCAGCGGCGATACGGCGACCTGAGCGAACTCAATGATGCTTGGGGCACGGCATTCTGGAGTCAACGCTACTACGACTGGGATGAGGTGATCCCGCCCCGTCGGCCGTCGTACAACACCTTCGCGAACCCGACCCAGCAACTGGATTTTGCCCGGTTCTCCTCCGAGGAACTACTCGACTGCTACCGCGCGGAGGCGGGCATCATCCGCGGCGTCGCCGCCCAACCGGTCACCACCAACTTCATGGGGTTCTTCAAACCGCTGGATTACTGGCAGTGGTCTCAGGAGATGGATCTGGTCTCCAACGACCACTACCGAATCGCCGAGATGGGCCCGCACGGCGCCACCCACGACATGGCGATGGTCGCCGACCTCACCCGCTCGTTGTCCGACACCGCGCCCTGGTTGCTGATGGAGCACTCAACATCAGCGGTGAACTGGCAGCCCCGCAATCCCGCGAAGCCGGCCGGGCAGATGCGCCGGGACAGTCTGACCCACGTCGCTCGTGGCGCCGACGGAGCGTTGTTCTTCCAATGGCGCGCCTCCCGGGCGGGAGCAGAGAAGTTCCATTCCGGACTTATGCCGCACGCCGGTACCGACTCCGATCGCTGGCGTGAAGTGTGCGCACTCGGGGCCGATCTGGCCTCGTTGAGTGCGGTGGCCGGCAGCCGGACCCAAGCAAAGATCGCGATCGCCTTCGACTGGGATGCCTGGTGGGGTATCGAACTCGATTCACATCCCAGTACGGACGTGGACCAGATGAATCGGGTTCGGACCTGGCACCGGCTGCTCTGGGAACGCGGCTACACCTGTGATTTCGTGCATCCGGACCGGAATCTGGATGACTATGACGTGGTGTTGGTGCCGGCGCTGTACCTGTGCACCGACGAGGCCGCAGGCAATATCGCGGCGGTGGCCGAACGGGGTGGAACCGTTGTTGTGGGCTACTTCTCCGGCATCGTCGATGTTAACGACCACATTCGTCTTGGCGGCTATCCCGGCGCGTTCGCTGACCTTCTCGGGATCCGCGTCGAAGAGTTCTCCCCCCTCCTCGCCGGCGGCAAGGTCGACCTGGACTTCGATACCGATCTGACCGGATCGGGATCGGTGTGGACTGAGCTCATCGGACGGGTAGCGGCCGATGTCGACGTCCTCGCCCGATTCGCCGGCGGGAACTTTCCCGGTCAGCCGGCCGTGACAAGGCGCCCAATTGGACCTTCCGGTCATGCCTGGTATCTGGCCACCGATCCTGATGAACCACTACTTGCGCAGCTGCTGATCCAAGCCTGCGCCGACGTCTCACCGGTATTGGGACTGGATCACTGGCCCGCCGATTTTGATGCCGTGCTTCGCCGCAGCGATACCCGGGAATACCTGTTCGCGATCAACGGTAGTAGCGATGAGGTGAAGCTCGACTACGATGGAACGGACCTGTTGACCGGGTCGCCGTGGCGCAAAGGGATGGCCCTGCCCCCCGGACAGGCGGCCGTTATTGCTGCCGATTCTCAGGACCACCGGGAGGGGGCCGCGTGCTCGCCGATCAGCGTCGAGAACTGATTCTGGCCGAGGTGGAGCGCGCTGGTTCGATCCGGATCAGCCCGTTGACCGAGCTGCTCGGGGTCTCGGACATGACGGTCCGTCGCGATCTGGAGCACCTGGAGTCGCGGGGTTGGCTGCGCCGGGTCCACGGCGGCGCGGTGCTGACGCATAGCAGCGTCGAAGAGTCCAGTTTCGAGACGAAGAGCTCCTGGCAGCAACCCGCGAAACGGGCGATCGCCGCCCGCGCTGCCGAGCTCATCGAGCCCAACTCGGCCATCGGCCTATCCGCCGGGACAACCACCTGGATGCTGGCCCGCGGCCTCCAGGGGACCCCGGTTCCGCTGTCCGTTGTCACAAATTCAACCGCCGTGGCCGATATCCTGGCTGTCGGCGCCGGGCCAAGTCTGCGCGTCGTTCTAACCGGCGGCGAGCGCACCCCCAGCGCGGCGCTGGTCGGTGCCATTGCGGATCGTTCGATCGGCTCGCTGCATGTGGATCGGTTGTTCCTCGGCGTGCACGGAATGGACGCCCACGCGGGTTTTAGCTGTCCTAATCTCGCGGAGGCCCAAACGAACCTCGCGCTCATTGCCAGCGCCCGGCAGGTGATCGTGCTCGCCGACTCCACGAAATGGGGCGTCGTGGGCCTGGCAAACTTTGGCCGACTATCGGCGGCAGACATCCTCATCACCGACGATGGCATCTCCGGCGATGCCCGGCGGGTGCTCGAAGAACAGGTCGGAAAGCTGATCGTCGTTCCGGTTTCCGAAGGAATCCTCGGCCGGGCTCTGTCCGTTAAAGCCGCAGACGATTCCCATCGACGTGAAAGCGAAAGATGATTCCCAGCAGCTTCATTCACCTGCGTGATGCTGGTGTCAGCGTCCTGTTCGACTGCCGGGCAATCCCTTTTGGTCCCGTCCAACCGACCCTCTTGTATTGGGGCGCTGACCTCGGCGAGATCTCGGACGAGGACTGTGCAACGATCGCTCTCGCGCACCAAGCAGCGATACCGCACGCGGTGCTCGACGATCCGGTGCGGAAGGGCTTGCTGCCAGAACGGGCAGTCGGCTACCGCGGTCGACCGGGTGTTTCCGGACATCGCGATGGGCGTGACTTCGCCCCGCAACTGCTGCTTGGCTCCGTTGATCTGACCGCTGCGTCCGCGGTGGTATTCACCTTGACAGACGACGCGGCCGGGCTGGCCGTGCGCTCGTACTGGTCACTCGATGCAGCAGGCATCCTGCAGGTCCGACACGAGGTGACCAACACCGGCAACAGCCCGTATCAGCTCGCCGAGGTCGGTCTGGTCCTCCCGGTGCCCGATCAGGCCACCAGCCTGCTCGATTTCACCGGTCGCTGGTGCCGTGAGCGCGCCCCCCAACACCGGCTTTTCCAGATGGGTGCGTGGACCCGTGAGAACCGCCGGGGACGCACGGCGGCCGATAGCTCTTACGTGACCGTCGCCGGTTCCGCCGGTTTTGCGAACCGCTCCGGCGCCGTCTGGGCCGTGCACCTGGCCTGGAGTGGGGATCAGGTCAGCTGGGCAGAGGCCCTCCCGGACGGCACCCGCGTACTGGGGGTCGCCGAATTGCTCGCACCTGGCGAAATCCTCCTTGCCCCAGGTCAGATGTACTCCACACCAATCGCTTTCGCCGCTTTCTCCGATGCCGGGCTGGATGGCATCGCCGACCGATTCCATCGGTATGTGCGGTCCCGACCGTCGCATCCCACAACGCCGCGACCGGCGGTGTTAAACACCTGGGAGGCGGTGTATTTCGACCAGGGTCTCGAACGCCTGAAAGGCTTGGCGCGCAGTGCCGCGGAGGTAGGCATCGAGCGGTTCGTGCTCGACGACGGCTGGTTCGGCGGCCGGCGCGACGACAGCACATCCCTTGGTGACTGGTATGTCTCGGCAGATGTCTGGCCGATCGGGTTGGAACCACTGATCAGCTATGTGACCGGTTTGGGGATGCAGTTCGGTCTCTGGGTCGAACCGGAAATGATCAACCAGGACTCTGAGCTTTTCCGGGCCCATCCGGACTGGGTACTCGGTCCGGATGGGCATCTCCCCCCGGTGGCGCGTCACCAGCAGGTTCTGGACCTGGCTCATCCGGATGCTTTTGAGTATCTGTTCGCCCGGTTGGACGCACTGCTTACCGAGTACGACATCGCCTATCTCAAATGGGATCACAACCGCGACCTGGTGAACGCCCAACACACCGGTCGATCGGGAGTACACACCCAGACGTTGGCCATTTACCGCTTGCTGGACGCGCTCAAGGAGAAGCATCCCGGGTTGGAAATCGAGAGCTGCGCAAGTGGTGGAGCCCGGGTTGATCTGGGGATCCTGGCCCGTACCGATCGGGTGTGGGCCAGTGACTGCAACGATGCCCTCGAGCGGCAACAAATTCAACGTTGGACCGCTCTGCTGCTACCTCCGGAACTGATCGGGACCCATGTGGGACCGCCCGCTGCACACACCACCGGTCGCACCCACTCATTGGCTTTCCGCTGCGCCACAGCGCTTTTCGGGCACTTCGGAGTGGAGTGGGACATTGTCTCGGCCACCGGAGAAGATCGCGCCGGGCTGGCCGACGTGATCGCTGTGTACCGCCGACTACGGTCCATGCT
>JBBSRY010000204.1:0-5241 GCA_038242595.1 Mycobacteriales bacterium | reverse complement strand
CATGGTCAGCAGCAGCTCAGGTGCCTGAGCGTCGTTTCACGCTCGGCCGATAGCGGTGTTGGCGAAGTCTCGAGCCGACCCCCCTAATCCGGATCCCATCACCGCTGCTTGCTGACATCGTGCGCACCAGAGGTGACAGCTGCTGCGCGCCATAGCTTCTCGATTCCAGTTTTAACCAGTCCTCCACCTGCGAATCTTCGCCCCCGTTCTAGGAGCATCACCATGAACTGTTTTGATTGTTCGATCGACCGCCGGACCACACCGGCTTTGGGTGCCTGCACCAATTGCGGCGCGGGTGTGTGCGCCGAGCACGTCGAACTCGATGCCCATGAGCAGGCCCACACCAGCGGACCGGGGACCTACACACCGAAGGTGACCTGCGCGTTCACCTGCCACGAGTGCGCCGCGGTCCTCTACCAGCAGGCTCCGCTGCCCAGGCATCCGGCCCGCCGGTGAGGCCTTCAAAGCCGGCCGGTGAAGCCCTGCTGGTTCCGATGGTGCAGGGTTGCTCGGGTGTGTCACCCGGACGTCATGGCAAAGCAGATCCACCTGCCACAATGGTGACCGTCTCTGATACCAACGTGAGGGAGCGGCATTAATGGCCGGACGCATCCTGGCCGCGTTGGAACCGATCGACTCCGACGTCGACCTGAACGACCCGGCCCAGCGATCAGAACTGCGCCGCAAACACGGCCTCGTATTACTCATCATCGCCGCCGGCGGCGTACTGGGCGCCCTATCGCGCTACCAACTGGGCCGCTGGTGGCCCACACCGGTCCCGCAGTTCCCCTGGACCACCCTAGGAATCAACCTCTCCGGATGTCTGATCATCGGATGCTTCATGGTGATGATCACCGAGCGGTTCTCACCCCACGCATTGGTCCGACCGTTCCTCGGCACCGGGTTCCTCGGCGGCTACACCACCTTCTCCACCTACGCCGTCGACATCGTATTACTCAGCCGCGCCGGACATCTGGTCACCGCCGGGGTATACCTGATCCTCACCCTGATCGGTTCACTCCTGGCGGTGACCGCCGGCATGCTCATCACCCGACGCGTCCTGAAAATAAGAAGAATCCGATGAGCGGCTACCTACTGGTCATCATCGGCGCCGCGGTCGGCGCACCCACCCGATATCTGACCGACCGAATCGTGCAAAACCGATGGCGCACAGTGTTTCCATTCGGCACACTGACCGTCAATGTGGTCGGCAGCCTCCTCCTCGGGATTATCATCGCAGCCACCCTGACCGGATCACCCACCAACCTGAATCTCCTGCTGGGCATCGGATTCTGCGGCGCCCTGACCACCTACTCCACCTTCTCCTACGAAACAGTGCGACTACTGCAAGAACAGGCCACCCGCACCGCGGTGACCAACACCCTGATCACCATCATCGCCGGACTTACCGCGGCCACCACCGGATTTGCACTCACTACCGCAATCATCAACTGACCACATCACAGCAACGGCGAGACCCGACCTGAATCACCAGTGAGCTACAAGCACCCACTTAATGAGAAAGGCGGGGCCATGGAACAAGTCTCGGACTTCGATTGCGGCGCACCGGTGGTCGTGGGCCGTGACGGATCAGATGGCTCGGACTAGGCTCCTGTACGGATCAACCGGTCGCGACGTTCTCAAGCACGCTCAAGTCCCGGTGATCGTCCTGCCCCAGATCACCTGACCCCCGCCGGGGTGACGCCCCGGCTGCCGGTGCCGCACTTCAATGTCGCCAACGGTCGCGCCCACGCCCCCGAACAGCCTGGACTTCCAGGAATTCATGATCGCCCGCTTGGCGCCCGCGCATGGCCGAAGCCGTCCGCGCCGGCGCACAGATCTACGCCACCCTCAAGAAACTCCTCGCAGCCGGCGGGTACGCCACCGGCCTGGGTGACGAAGGCGGCTTCGCCCCGGACATCACCGCCCCGGAAGATGTCCTGACAATGCTGGTCCAGGCGATCACCGACGCCGGGTACACCCGGGACGCGACGGGGTGGCCATTGCGATGGATCCGGCGGTCAGCGAGTTCTACTCCGACGGGTCCTATTACGTCGCCGGGCAATCCCATTGCGGCAGCGACATGATCGACCGCTATGAACAGATGGTCAACGATTTTCCCATCTGGAGCATCGAGGACGGTGTCGCCGAAAATGACGACGACGGCTGGATCTCCATCACCTCCCGTCTCGGCGACCGGATCCAACTCGTCGGCGATGACAACTTTGTCACCAACCCGGCCATCATCGCTGATGCCATCACCCGTCACATCGGGAACGCCGCTCTGATCAAGGTCAACCAGATCGGCACCGTTACCGAAACCCTCGAGGCGATGCGGATCTGCCGCGACGCCGGTTACGCTGCGATGGTCTCGCACCGTTCCGGTGAAACTGAGGACTCCTTTATCGCCGACCTTGCCGTCGGATCCGGCTGCGGCCAGATCAAAACGGGTGCAACCGCCCGCGGCGAACGAGTCGCAAAATACAACCGTCTGCTGTCCGTCGCCGAGGACTACCCCAACCTGAGCTACGGCCGGACCGCGACCGGTTGACCGTCCGCTGATCTCACTCCGGTTGCTCATTTCCTGCCGCCCTTGGCACCGACCCGGCGGATTCCACTGGTGAATCCAATTCGCAGCAGTCCCCTAGGGTGGCCTAGTGACTGCCGAACCGCTGGTGTGGAAACCGAACCCCACTCTGGGTGACCCGATTCTGGATAATCCCACCTGGGCGAGCCTGAGTGGCCCGCACGAACGGTTTGCCCACCGTCAAGGATTGGCCGCCCGCTATCTGAGCGAAGTGTCACCATTTGTGGCACTGTCCGACGCCTCGGATCCGCAGGCCTGGCAGGATGCCGCGCTACTGATCGGGCCCGGTGAAGAGTTCTCCATCTCCGGCGACGATGTGGTTCCGCCACCTGGGTGGAAGACTTCCTGGGCTGGCGAAGGTGTTCAGCTGGTTGATGTCTCGCTGACCAAAGTCGTTGATCCGGAAGCGATCTCGCTCACAGCTGCGGACGTACCGGAAATGCTCGACTTGGTCGAACGGACCAAGCCGGGGCCGTTCCGACCAAGGACCGTGGAGCTGGGCGGTTATCTCGGATATCGCTTTCAGGGCAAATTGATCGCAATGGCCGGCCGACGTTTGCATCCGATTGGTTGGACCGAGATCAGTGCGGTATGTACGGATCCAGATTTCCGTGGTCGTGGGTTGGCCGCCAAGCTCGTCAGCGCCGTCGGCGCCGGCATCGAGGCCGACGGCGACCGTGTTTTCCTGCACGCCTCGGTGACCAACCTCAATGCCATTGCACTCTACGAGTCGATCGGTTTCAAATTACGTCAACTCACGCGCTTCTACTCGATCACTGTCCCTGCTCGGCTGAGCGGCGGATAGCGGTTTCCCGGCGGTGTGGTTGCGTTGCCACCCAGCATGTTTGAGGGCTCTTCGAGAACGAGCCTGACAGATCGCGAGGAGGAGGATCGATGGCTGTGAACTTCTCAGAACTGCTCGACGACTTCGACCAGGTCTTCGATGCCCTCGACCTGCCACACCCGATCGGCAACGGACTCCGCAGTATTGCTGACCTCGGAGTGCGAACCTTCGGCTTTTCGCACGCCATTCATCACAGGCCAGTTCCCTCCGAGGAGGTGCGAGTGGAGTTACGCGCCCCCAATGGAATGCAGCTGTGTACTTGGGGACCGCCCGCGGCAGCGAACAAAGTCACCGGCGCCGCCCTCGATTTTGTGTTGGTCGTGACTCAGAGACGCCATATCGACCAGACGGCACTCGTGGCCACCGGACCGTGTATCGCTAGGACGAAGAGTGGCTCTTCACCGCGGCCGCAACCAATCAGTAGAACCGCTCGATATCCACCACGTTCATCATCTCTTCGCCATCCAGGAACTTCCGAAGATTCTTGGCAAAGAGTTCAGCGATGCGCCGGTCCTCCTGATCACTGTGCGCGGCGGTGTGCGGAGACAGCACCACCTCAGGCATTCCCCACAGCGGTGAGTCCAACGGAAGCGGCTCCACGGCGGTGACATCCAAGAAGGCCGAACTCAGATGGCCCGATTGCAACCCTGCGATCAACGCCGGTTCATCAACGACCACGCCCCGACCGACGTTGATGATGACCGCCCCTGGTTTTGTCGCCGCGATCAGATCAGTGCCGTAAAGACCTTCGGTTTCGGTGGTACCGGGAAGAGTCAGGATGATGGCATCGGCTCGACCCACCAATTGGGGCAACTGATCGGTGCCGAATACCTCATCGACAAAGGGGACCGGCTCAGGCCGACGTTTCACACCGATCACCCGGGCACCAAGTGCCTTTGCCAGGCGCGCGGTTTCTTTGCCGATGCCGCCAAGCCCAATAATCAACACCGTTTGTTCGTGGACCTGACGCATTGTCCACCGATTCCAGCGACGCTCTTCCTGCTGGATCCGCATGCGGGGCAGGTCTTTGGCTCCGGCCAGCAGCCCGAACATGGCGAACTCGGCGAGGGTGGTGCCGTGCACGCCGGCCGAGGTGGTGAAAACCACCTGACGTAATTCCTCGGCGTTCAATTTGGCCGCCTTGACCTGGGCTCCACCGCCGGCAGCCATCGTCTGCACCCAGCGCAGACCGGGGTTTGATCGCACCGCAGCACTCAGAGCTTTCGAACTACCATCCGGGATGCCGTACAGCACATCGGCTTTGGCCAGCATTGCCTCAAAGGCCAGCTGTTGATCCTCGGTCCGGCGAAATGCGGCATCCCCCGCGTGATCATCCGGATTTCGCTGCGAGGGCAGCAACGCCTCGTCGGCCAACAACTCGACCCTCGGGTCAACATCGGTAATCAATGAACGCAGATCTGCAGCGAGCGGTGTGGCCAGGACAACTGTGATGCGCGACAAAACGGATCTCTCCTTCAGCAGATACTGCTCTGTTGTCTTAGATTCATCCCCAGCATTTCACGCCATCCACACCGATCACGAGGTGCGGTGAAAAGCACCTGCCTGGTAATGCCCTGGATCCACCAGGGCCCCATGTCCCAGCAGCGTTGCCATCCCCGGTCCGGCATCCCCCTATGGTGGAAGGTGGGTGCTCACCACAAGGAAGAGGGACGCAGTGCCGTGGCGGTAGATGAAGCGCAGGAATTCCGCGAACTACTCAAGATCCGGGACCAGTTGACCCGATTTATGATGTCCTACAAGTTTGGCCTGGACGAGGTGTTGACCAAAATCAACATCCTGCGTGATGAGT
>JBBSRY010000203.1:0-5243 GCA_038242595.1 Mycobacteriales bacterium | reverse complement strand
GGGGTCCATGTCGTGCTTGTCGTATTGGGACATGGGCAGTCCCATCCCGGAGGGCTGGACCGGGGTGCGATCCAACAGCGTCGCAGAGCTGAGGATGACACCACAGGGGTGCATGGAGATGTGTCGAGGGAGCCGGTCTAGGCGCTCGGTGATATCCACCAGAAGGTCTAGCTGCCGGTTACCCTCGATCCGGTCGGCTAGTTCGCGCAGTTCCGGCTTTTCATCCAGCGCTTCCCGAAATTCACTGGCCGAGAACCTCCACAAACCTTTGGCGATCCCGTCAATATCCTGCGGTGCCATACCCAGAACCATGCCAGCATCTCGGGCGGCACCGCGGGCCCGATACCCGGATTGCATCGACATCAAGGTCACGCGTTCAGGGCCGAAGCGCTCGAAAATGCGGTGGTAGATTTCGTGCCGCCTCACTGACTCCACATCGATGTCAACGTCCGGCAGAGTTTGCCGCTCGGTACTGAGGAAGCGTTCAAACAGTAGGTCGTGTCGGATCGGGTCGACTTGGGAGATACCTAGGGCGTAGTTGACTAGCGAGCCTGCCCCGGAGCCGCGGGCAGCAGAGCGAATCCCCATCTCCCGGATCAGTCGAGTCACCTCGGCCACCGTCAAAAAATAGGAGGCGAATCCCAGCTCGGCGATGGTCGCCATCTCAGCCCGGAGCCGGTCCTGCATCACCCCGAAGGAAGTGGAGTCGATCCCCGGATACCTGCTGGACACACCCACCCTCGCGCGCTCCCACAACTCGACTAAGGGATCGCCCGTGATACCGATGATGGACGCCTCCGGCATCACCGGAATTCCCCAGCCCGTATCGCTAACCGGATCAATCCGGCACTGATCCGCCAACTCTTCCGTATTCGCCAAGAGCGTCCTAGCAGCACCGGCCCCGAACTGACCCAGGGCCGTAATTTCCGAAGCCAAAGCCTTCATAGTAGTTGCGGATTTGAGCCAGCCCTGGGCAGTTGGCTGGACCCCCGTCTCATCCAAACACGCCAGTGCACGAGCCGCGTCAAGTACGTCTGCTGTAATGGCACCATCGGGCTCGGCATATCTGACCATATTGGTCAGCACGGGTTTGAGTCCGGTTTGGGTCGCGAGACGGAGCATGCGAATGGCGTGAGTATGACTCAGCGGCTGCCCTGGCTCGGAAAGATGGGACACCACCTCGACCCGAAGCGCCACGGCCGGCAGTACCAATTGCCAAGCTCTCAGTAAGGGCAGTCCGTCGCGGCGTGACCCTACCCGCCGGCCTACATCAGAAAGCGGCCCCAGTAGCACCGTCCCTACGGGTCCGGAATCGGTCAGCAGATGCGTGGAAATCTCATGCGGGCTCACCCCGACGGGTGAATGGGTATGAGCTGTAGAGACCAACCGGCACAGTGCCGCGTAGCCTGCTCCCTCGTTGTTTCCGTGGGCCAGAATGACAACGCGGCCGGTCACCGCGCCGTCGTGCCCTAGGATTGCAAGTTCGACACCAAGGATCGGAGCTATCCCGGCGCGCTGACAGGCCGCAATGTGTTTGGGAACGCCGTAGAGGCCATCACGATCGGTGATAGCCAAGGCTTCGGCTCCACCATCCCTCGCCGCGGCGGCCATAGTGTCTGGCCAATCCACCCCGTAGTGGGCGGAGAAAGCGGAGGCAACATGCAGATGAGTGAACATTTTTGCCTAGCCAAGAATCCTAGACAGCCGCCAGTTAGAGTCCTCATGGGTAAGCTCAAAAACTCGTTCGGCAGAACGACCACGGCCCGCAGCAGTTACTCTCCAGATCTCCGTCTCTAAGACCTGAGCGCCAATGCCTTTTTGGATGCGGTTCTGCTCCGTCCACCACGGGCGTCGAATAAAGAATCTCAAAGGTAGTTCAGTCATTTGATACCGCCGCGCCCGCCACTCAAACTCCATCGGACTTCCCGCAGCAGTCGTCCGGACATTCACACGCTCATCAACAACCATCGAACACACCTCTAATAACAAATTCACTAATAGAATACGTCTTCGACACTAGAGTGTGCCACTGACATATTCAGACGAAGACCCCTACGAGCCAGAAAAAGCGACTACGCCACCACACCTCCCACCAACATTGACCCTCCCCACGACCACCGCCAGTTGCCAACCCAACGCCCACCCCCACAGCCAATTCATCCCGCATCCACCATGAAGTTGCCGTAACCAAAAAACCCTTCACACTGTTGGCACCCAAGCAAGTAGCCGTCACGGCCAGCGTGACGGCAATGTGACCGCTGGTCATGGAGAAATCGGGTCGGTGAGCCATGGAGTTGTATGACTACGCGAAGCTGCCCCGAATGCACCACCAAATTCACACCTACCAGCCCCCGGCAGATCTTCTGCCGCCCGGCGTGTGCCCACCGCCAGCGGCAACGAAAATACCGGCAGAGCCTCCAGGATGAAGAGCTGCAGATGACCGGCCACGTTGACCGCTCAAAACCCAGCAGCCAGGAGGCGATGGCCGCGCTCACCGCCCTCTATGAGGCGACGATCCGGAACCTGCGGCTCACGAACAAGCGCAAGCTCGCCACCGTGACAGGGTCATTTGAAGGCCGGCTGGCCACAACTTATGAACAGCTCAATGAAAGCGCCCAGGCAGTCTCTCGTGCGCAATCGAGGGCCGACGAGCTGCAACGCTCGGTGAAGCGTTTGCAGCGCGAAAACAAGCAGCGTGAGCTCAGCGAACAGAGGGCCGTCAAGGACATGCAACAACTCGCCGCCCGGGTCCTGGCATTGCATTCGAACGCGAACACGCGCCTCGACAAGACGTCGGCCGCGATCTTTGCACGCCGCGGCTGGAACACAGAAATGGGCAAGTCATGACCGTCTCCATAGCCCGCCTCTCCACCGAAGCCGGCGTCTCCTACCTACTCAAGACCACCAGCCATGCCGACGTCGAAACCCGGAACCTCACCGGCTACTACACTGCCGCCAGCAACCCGCCCGGGCAATGGCTCGGCGCAGGACTTTCCGGCATCGGCATGGCTCCCCACTACACCGTCACCGACACGGCCGCAAAGGCCCTCTTTGAGCGTGGCGAACACCCCTCCACGGGAGCAACCCTGGGCCACACACCAAACAAGGCATCCACCGTCACCGGCGCCAACGGCCAACCCGTACACCGGGCTGCAGTGGCCGGCTTTGACCTCACCTTCAGTGCGCCCAAGTCCGTCTCCGTGCTCTGGGCCCTGGGCAACGACGGGTACAAGGACAAGATCATGGCAGCCCACCACGCAGCCTTGGAAGCCACCCTGGCCTGGTTGGAGACCTCCGCCATCCACACCCGCGCCGGACACGGAGGCGTCGCCCACGTAGGCGTCCACGGCGCAATCGCGGCCGCCTTCGACCACTGGGAATCCCGCTCCGGAGACCCCCAACTGCACACCCACGTCGTCATCGCGAACAGGGCCCAACGCGTCAGCGACGGCGCCTGGACCACCCTTGACTCACGCACCCTCTACAAGGCCACCGTGGCCGCCAGCCAACACTACAACGGACTCCTCTATGACCAACTCGGCCGCGACCTCGGAACCGAGGCCGAAGTCCGCACACCCACCAGCGCCATCCACAATTACAGTTTCGAGCTCTCCGGAGTAGACGATGAACTCATCCGCGAGTTCTCCAGCCGGTCCCGGCTGATCGACATTGAAGCGGCCCGGCTCGTCAATGACTGGTCCGAAACCCACGGCCGTGAACCCAGCAACGCCGTCAAACTCAAGCTGCGCCAGCAAGCAACTCTGTCCACCCGCACCACCAAGAACCACGACGTCGTCCCCCTCAACACCCGCACCCACCAGTGGCGCGAACGCGCTCAAGCCAAGGGTTTCGATCCCGAGGCCGTGCTGGCGGCAACCATCAACCGCTCACACACCCAGCCACTCGCCGCCGCCGACACCGATGCTGCCTGGATCGAAAGCACTGCAGGGCTGGTCAAGGACCTGGTCGCCAGGCGCCGGGCCACCTGGAACCGCTGGAACCTGATAGCCGAAGCTGAACGGGTGTGCCTTGAGATCCGCTGCGTCACCGCCGCCGATCGGATTCACCTCATGGACGCCATCGCCACATCCGCCGAGGAGCAGTCCGTGGCGCTCAACGAGTTCCGCTACGGAATCCCCACCACTACAGCCCCCGATCTGGTGTTCAACAGCCGCAGCGTCTTTGACCTGGCCAGCGCCCACCTCTTCACCGATGTCTCAACGCTGACCAACGAAGCCGCCATCATGAACGCCCACACGCACGACGCCGGCCCGCACCTCGAGCACACGACCGCCAAGGACGCTCTCCAACAGTTCGTCAGCACCCGTGGCGAGTCCTTGCAGGGCGAACAAACTAGGACTGCCGAGGCTGTCCTTGCCAGCGGGAGGCGAGTGGACGCCGTCGTCGGCCCCGCCGGAACCGGAAAGACCACCACAATGAGCGCCGTCAAAACCCTCTGGGAAGCCCAATTTGGTCCAGGAACCGTAGTGGGACTGGCCCCCGCGGCAGCCTCTGCCGACGTCCTCGGCCACGAGCTCGGACTGGCCACGGACAACGTGAGCAAATGGCTCTACGAATCCACCGGACCGGGAGCCGCCATGCGGGCCGGACACTACGCAGCAGCCGCAGAACGATACCAAGCAGCCTGTCAATCCCCACGCCAGGACAACCAGGCCCGGAAGGCCTTGGAGCGCCTGGCGCAGCGCATGAGTGCACTGACAGCAACCCAATCGAAATGGCAGTTCCGGTCGAACCAACTGGTCATCATCGACGAAGCATCCATGGTCTCCACCTACCAGCTCGCCGCGCTCCTGGACCAGGCCACAGGTGCCGGGGCAAAGATCCTGATGGTCGGCGACCCGGCGCAACTGGACTCCATCGACGCCGGCGGAATCCTGGGCTGGCTGGACCGTTCAGACTGCGCACAACGGCTCAGCACGGTCTGGCGCTTCACGAATGAATGGGAACGCACAGCCTCCCTGAAACTGCGCACAGGCGACATCGACGTCATCACCGAGTACAAAGCCCACGAGCGCATCAGTAGCGGAACCTACGACACCATGGTCGATGACGCCTACAACCGCTGGGACGCCGACATCCGCACCGGCCGGACCTCGATCCTGATCGCCCCCGACAACGACACCGTCGCCATGCTCAACGAACGCGCACAGGCAGACCGTGTCGACTCCGGCGCCGTCGACGCAGAAGCCACCGTGGAACTCAGCGACGGGCTCCACGCCGGG
>JBBSRY010000202.1:0-5265 GCA_038242595.1 Mycobacteriales bacterium | reverse complement strand
GAAGTCACCTCACCGACGACTACGTACCGCGTGCTGGACGGACCAGCGATAATGCTGCAGCACCATGGGGAACCGCTGATGGTGTCCGATGAGCAGCCCATCTGTGTGCCCAATCAGAATCCGCCGATCAACCCGGCGCCGACACAACCGAAGAATCGGGCGCCGGTTCATCACCCACGGCCCGCCTGACTATATATTCCGGGGACCCCAATTACTGCGCCGCCGACCATGGCCTGGTTGGCACACGGCGGTCACTCTGCGCACGCCCCCGGACATGTAATCCCGGGTTCATTTACGCTGCAGGGGTCGGGTGGGCGCATGGGTTGGACATCCCGATCCACCCCACACCTGATGAAGCGAACTTGTTGCAGCAAATTTGGTCCAAGGAAGGCATCCTCATGAGCCCGAGTTTCGATTCGCAGGACAGCACGGACATCCTGGTCATCGGGGCCGGGTTGGCCGGACTGGTAGCCGCTGCCGAGGCCGCCGATACCGGGCGCCGGGTCATCGTTCTCGACCAGGAGCCTGCCGCTGGCCTAGGCGGTCAGGCCTACTGGTCTCTCGGCGGCCTGTTCATGGTCGATACCCCCGAGCAACGACGCCTCGGGATCAAGGACAGCGCCGAACTTGCCCTCTCCGATTGGATGGGCAGCGCGGCCTTCGACCGTCCGGAGGACCATTGGCCCCGGCAGTGGGCCCAGGCGTACATCGACTTTGCTGCCGGTGAGATGCGCTCCTGGGTCAAGGCCCAGGGCATGTCGATCTTCCCGGTCGTGCAATGGGCCGAGCGCGGTGTCTATCAGGGGCAATCGCACGGAAACTCGGTGCCCCGGTTCCACCTGGCCTGGGGTACCGGCCCCGGGGTTGTCACACCGATCCTGGCCAGGGTGATGACTCATGTTCGTGGTGGACGAATCGAACTGCGGTTCCGTCACCGGGTCACCGAATTGCTCACCGATGACGCAGCGGTGGTCGGTGCCCACGGCGAGGTCCTTGCTCCCGACGAAGCCGAACGCGGTCAACCGTCCAATCGGGAGGTGGCCGGCTCCTTCAACATCAAGGCCCAGGCGGTGATCGTCAGTTCCGGTGGTATCGGCGCCAACCACGAACTGGTCCGCGCCAATTGGCCGGCCGGTTTCGGCGACGCACCGGCGCACATGCTCTCTGGTGTACCGGATTCCACCGATGGACTGATGCTCGGCATCACCGAGCGGGCCGGTGGTCGGCAGATCAACTCCGACCGGATGTGGCACTACCCCGAAGGCGTCATGAACCATTCGCCGGTCTGGAACCGGCATGGGATCCGCATTCTCTCCGGTCCAACGCCGATCTGGTTGGATGCCAGGGGAAACCGACTGCCGGCGCCGCTATGGCCCGGATTTGATTCCCTTGGCACCGTTCGACATATCACCTCCACTGGTTACGGCTACTCCTGGTTCCTGCTCGACCAACGCACCATCGGCCCCGAATTCAGTCTGTCCGGGTCCGAACAGAATCTGGATATGACCGGTAAGTCGGTGAAGTTGCTACTGAAGAACCGCCTCGGCGATGGTCCGGTCACCTCCGTCAAGGCCTTCCAGGACAAGGGGGTGGACTTCCTCACTGATCCGGATCTGGCTGGGCTGGTAGCCAAGATGAACGCGCTGGCCGGCGAGGACCTGCTGGACGCCGACCACATCCTGGAGCAGATCAAGGCTCGGGATCTGCAGGTCGACACCGGACTTGGTAAGGATCCGCAGTTGGTCGCCGTGGCCGGCGCCCGACGCTACTTTGGTGATCGCAAGATGAGAACCGTTGAGCCGCATCGATTACTGGATCCGGCGGCCGGACCACTGGTTGCCGTCCGGCTTCATATCCTGACCCGAAAGACGTTGGGCGGCTTGGAGACCGACCTCTCCTCCCGAGTGATGAGCATCGGCGGCGACCCGGTTCCCGGTCTGTACGCCGCCGGCGAGGCTGCTGGCTTCGGCGGCGGCGGCGTTCACGGCTACCGCGCGTTGGAGGGGACCTTCCTGGGTGGCTGCCTGTTCAGCGGTCGCGCAGCCGGCCGAGCGGCCGGCGCCGCCACCGCGTGAGGTCGGGCTAGGGTTGGAAAATGACTCGCAAAATCCGGATCGGCGTCCAACTCCAACCGCAGCACGCAGACTATGGGCAGATTCGGGACGCTGTGATGCGCGCCGAGGAAGCCGGCGTCGACATCATCTTCAACTGGGATCACTTCTTTCCGCTGAAGGGCGACCCGGACGGTCAGCACTTTGAGTGCTGGACCATGCTGGGCGCCTGGGCCGAACAAACCGAGCGGGTGGAGATCGGCGCGCTTGTCACCGGCGGCGGTTATCGGAACCCTGATCTGCTCGCCGATATGGCCAGGACCGTGGATCACATGTCCGGTGGCCGGCTGATCCTGGGCGTCGGGTCTGGCTGGTGCGAGAAGGACTATGACGAGTACGGCTACGAATTCGGCACCGCCGGTTCGCGATTGAACAAATTCGGCGAAGATATGGGCCGGATCAAATCCCGGTTGGCCACACTCAATCCGGCACCGACACGGGAGATCCCGATCCTGATCGGCGGCGGTGGCGAGAAGAAAACCCTCAAGTTCGTCGCCCAGTACGGCACTATCTGGCATACCTTCGGTGATATCGAGACCCTGACCCGCAAGGCGGGCATCTTGGCCGAGCACTGCGCGAATGTCGGCCGCGATGTGAACGAGATCGAACGATCGAGCGAACTGGGCGCCGCCGAATTCGACGAGGCCAAGGGTAATGAGATGGCCGATGCCGGCATCACCCTGTTCACCGTCGGCATTGGCGGACCGGACTATGACTACACCGTACTCAAGCAGTGGCTCGCGTGGCGCGATGCCCGCAACGCCGGCTGAATTGTGCCGAAGATGGCACCCAGGGTGGATGACGCGGCCTGACGCGCGCACTAGCTTGGGTGCCATGAGGCAGAACATCTACCGCTGGTTCGACCGTAACCAGTGGGCGGCCGACGTGTCGTTGACCTTGGTCCTACTGGTTTTCGGCTTCGGCTTTTGGTTCAACTCCGGTACCACCGACAACATTCTGAGCTTGCTGGCCATCGTGCCGCTGTTGTTCCGTCGCACCTTCCCGGTGCAGGTACTGATCGCCAGTATCACCATCGAACTCATCATCCTGTTGCTCAGCGACACCATTCTCTTCGGTTCGCTGGCAGTCTTTCCCGTCATCCACGCCAGCGTCGTCTACGCGCCGAGCCGGCTCTGGGGCCGAATCGCCCTCATAGCAGGACTTCTCGGAGCCGTGGCCGGGCCGGTGAGGTGGGAAACAGGCGTCTACTCCCTCGAGCGATTGGTGGCCATGGTCGGGGTTGCCGCGGGTGCGTGCATTCTCGCGTTCATTGCCGGTGAGCGGCAACGCGATCGGCTTGACCACGTCGCCGAACAGGTTGCCTCACTGGAGGAACGGACCCAACTGCTGACCCTGGAGCGTGATCAACGGATCCAGATGGCCGCCGCGAGCGAACGCACCCGAATTGCTCGCGAACTGCACGATATCGTCGCGCATTCGCTCGCGGTCATCGTGGTGCAGGCCGACGGCGGCGCAGCTGCAGTGCAGAAGAGACCCGAACTAGCCGAACAGGTCCTGAAGACCATCGCCGACACCAGCCGCGACGCTCTGGCCGAGATGCGAGGCCTGGTAGGTGTTCTGCGTGCTGATCCGAAGTCCAATCCGTTTGACGGCGGTGACACCAGTTTCGCCCCGCAGCCGGGGATCAAAAATCTTCCGCTGCTGGTGGAGCAGGTGCGACAGGCCGGCCTGGAAGTGGACCTGCAGATCAATGGCCTGCATCAAGACCTGCCGGCCGGCGCTGATCTCACCGTCTATCGGGTGGTCCAGGAGGCGCTGACGAATGTACTCAAACATGCCGGCCCGGCGGCGCGGGCCGATGTCGAGTTCTGGGTGGAAGAGCCGGCACCCGGCGCCCCTGGTGCGCTGATGATCGACGTCACGGACAACGGGAGGGGTGCGGCAGCGGTGTCAGATGGAGCTGGTAACGGACTGGCCGGAATGCGGGAAAGGGTGACGCTGCACGGTGGTTCAGTGTCGGCTCGCCCCCGCGCCGGTGGTGGATTCCGGGTGCTGGTGACGCTGCCGGTACCGGGTCTACGGCCGGCGCCTGCTCCGGAGCCACTGACCGAGGTGTTCACTCTGGCCGCGTCCCACCCCGATACGCTGGTCTGATGTCTGCCATCAGGATCTTCATCGTCGACGATCAAGCGCTGGTCAGGGCCGGGTTTGCGATGTTGCTCTCCGCGCAGGACGATATGGAGATCGTCGGCGAAGCCGCTGATGGCGCGGCGGCGCTGGCCGGACTGGCCCGCGTTTCGGCCGATGTGGTGCTGATGGATGTCCGGATGCCGATCATGGACGGGGTGGAAACCACCCGCCGTCTGCTGTCCGGATCGGCGGCCACCTCCGTCCCACGCGTGTTGGTGCTGACCACCTTTGACCTCGATGAGTATGTTTTTGCCGCGTTGAAGGCCGGCGCTTCCGGGTTCATGCTGAAAGACGCACGTCCCGATGATTTGCTGTCCGCTATCCGCGCGGTGTCAGGCGGTGACGCGGTCGTCGCCCCGTCGGCCACCCGCCGCCTCCTGGAACACGTCAGTCATGCGTTGCCGGAGACCGCTACCGGCCCCGACCTTCGGCTGGACACCCTGACCACCCGTGAGCAGGAGGTGCTGGTCCAGATTGCCCATGGTTTGACCAACGCCGAAATCGCCTCTGGGCTGTTCATGGCCGAGTCGACAGTCAAAACCCATGTGGGATCACTGTTGTCAAAACTGCAGTGTCGTGATCGTGTTGGCCTGGTGCTCCTGGCCTTTGAAACACGTTTGGTGCGAGCGGGAACCTAGTCCTGCGGGAGTCTTGCAGGAGCCTAGTCCTGCGGGAGCCTAGTCCTGCGGGACTAGGAGAAGTGTTGGCTCTGGTCCCCCGGGCTCCCGTGCTGCGCACCAGAACCGTTCCGCGCTCCGATGTTTGCCACCGCCCATCCTCATAGATTTCTTGTTGTCTATATCGGCAGACTTCAGGAGAGGACATTATGAGCACCCAATCGGCCGGTCACCCGGGGGCAGTTGCGTTTGCACCGACACCCGTGGCCCGCGCCATCGACCTGCTGAAGGTTTATGGCAGCGGCCCCAACGCGGTTCGCGCCGTTGATGGGGTCAGCGTGGAATTCAAGGCCGGATCGTTCACCGCAATCATGGGTCCGTCGGGT
>JBBSRY010000201.1:0-5269 GCA_038242595.1 Mycobacteriales bacterium | reverse complement strand
TCACCGTCATTCACGATGGGAAACCGGTCCCCTCGTTGCCGCACATCGAGATGACCGTGCAGGCGTTGCGTTCGGTGGGGGTTCAGGTTGATGACAGCCGGGTCAATTGTTGGCAGGTGTTTCCCGGGCCGGTCTCGCCCTGGCAGTTGCCGATCGAACCCGACCTGTCCAATGCCACCCCGTTCTTGGCCGCGGCCGCGGTCACCGGGGGTCGAGTGACGATTCCGCGCTGGCCGCCCGTCACCACTCAACCCGGTGATCAGATCCGGCACATCCTGCAACTGATGGGCTGTCAGGTCGACCTGCAGGACGGCAACCTGACCGTGACCGGGCCGGCGAAACTGATCGGCATCGATCTGGATCTGCACGATATCGCCGAATTGACACCCACCGTCGCCGCGATGGCCCTGCTGGCCGAAGGGCCGTCCCACCTGCGCGGGATCGGACACATTCGGGGTCACGAGACGGACCGCATTGCCGGCCTGGCCACCAACATCAGAACTGTCGGCGGCGCTGCGGTGGAAGATCCCGACGCCCTGCACATCACGCCGGGAACGATGCTGCGTGGCGGTCGGTGGCAGGCTTACGCCGACCACCGGATGGCCACCGCCGGCGCCATCGTCGGGCTCCGGATTCCCGACCTGGTCATCGATGATATCGATTCCACCGCAAAAACTTTGCCCGGATTCGACCGGATGTGGAACCGGATGCTCGGGAGTCGGTCCTGAAGTCGCTCGGGGACCGCTGGGACAATGACGACGTCCACATCCGTCCCGGCAAGAGTTCGCGGCCACGCACCAAAACCAGACCCGACCACTCCGATGCCGTCGACGGCTTCGTCGTGACCGTTGACCGCGGTCGGTACACCTGCCTGGTCGGGGAGGGCACCAAAAAGGCCCGCCTGGTGACGGCGATGCGCGCCCGTGAACTGGGACGACGCGGGGTTGCCGTAGGCGACATCGTCCACATCGTGGGCGATGCCTCCGGTAAATCCGACACGCTGGCCAGGATCGTCCGGATCGCCGACCGAACCTCGGTGCTGCGTCGTTCGGCTGATGACACCGACCCTGCCGAGCGCATCCTGGTGGCCAACGCCGATCAGCTGGTCATCGTGTGTTCGCTGGTCAATCCGGTTCCCCGCACCGGCTTCATCGACCGGTGCCTGGTAGCGGCCTATACCGGGAATCTGCACCCGGTTCTGGTACTGACGAAGGCAGATCTGGCTGATCCGGACTCGCTCATCGCGGCCTACGCCGATGTCAAGCTCACCGTGCTCTTCACAGCTCGCAACGACAGCCTGATCAGTGGCTTGGACGGTGTGCGCGAGGCACTGCACGACAAGGTTTCGGTACTCGTCGGACACTCCGGGGTCGGCAAGTCCACCCTGGTGAACGCGCTGGTCCCGGATGCCGGTCGGGCCATCGGGTCTCTCAGCGGGGTCGGCAAAGGTCGGCATACCTCGACGTCGGCACTGGCCTTGGCGTTGCCGCAAGGCGGCTGGGTGGTCGATACGCCGGGGGTGCGATCGTTCGGACTGGCACATGTCACAGCCGATGATCTGTTGGTTGCCTTCGAGGACCTGCTGCAGGCAACTGTTGATTGCCCGCCCGGTTGCGGTCATGGAACTGACGAGAACTGCGCGTTGGACGCTTTCGTCGCCGCCGGCGGTGCGACGCAGGAGCGTCTTGATTCCTTCCGTCGACTCCTTGGATCACTTGCCGGCGTGGAGCAGGACTAGCACTTTTTACTCGAGCGGGGCCCAGGTTATCCACAATTTCGCGGCAGCGCGGGAGTTATCCACATCTTCCACCTGGCCATGCCCGGAACGGTCTTCTTCCGTCAGTCTGCCTAGGTGGCCAGCTTCGACCTTCCGCTCACCATCAACACCGCCGAGCGCGAAACATCCTTGGTGATCCGCATTTCGGCCGGCACCACCCTGGGCGCGGTGTTGCCCCAAGTTGTGCGCGCTGCCGGTCTGCCGGCCGGTACCACCCTGTTCTGGGGATTGGCGCCGGTAGAACCGGATTGGGTACTGGGCTGCGGCATCATGGTTGCCGGTGTGCAACTCAGCGATAGCCGCCGGGACTCCCCGCCAATGACCGCGACCGTATTGGGCCTGGCCTGCGTGGCCGGACCGGATGCCGGGCGCGCGATGCCGTTGGAACCGGGCGAATTTGTGATCGGACGCGACGCTGACTTTGCGATCGACGATCCGCAACTGTCACGTCAGCACGCACTGGTGTCGGTTGATTCTAATGGCGTGGGAATCAAGGATCTCAACTCCTTGAACGGCATCCGGCTGGCCGGTATCTGCCATGACGCAGTGGCCGGTATCGAGACCGGTCAGTTGGTCGAGATCGGATCGAGTCTGTTGCAGACCCGACTGATGTGCCCGCCCATCGCCGTCCTGTCCGAGGACTCAGCGGGTCACCTGGCGGTCATTCGTTCGGCCAGTGTGACCAGTAGTTGGCAATCTCCGCATCTGCCCGATCCGGGCGAGGCTCCGAGCCGGACCAGGAGGCCGTTGCCGGTATTGGCGGCATTGATGGCCGGCCTGCTGGGGGTGGGAATTGCGGTCATCACCGGCTACTGGATGTTCTTGCTGCTCGCCGCTCTCGGTCCGTTCATGATGATCACCAATGCCATCTCCGACCGCATCGGTGGCCGCAAATCTCATCACCGCCTGTCCCGGCAGTACGAATTGGACCTGACCGAGCACCGGCGGCGGCTGGCCATGCTGTGTGTGGCGGACCTGGCCGACTCCTGGGACCGATACCCGGATCCGGCCACCATCGTGCAGTACGCCCAACGACCGTCGGCTCAACTGTGGATACGTGGCCGGTCCAGCAAGGAGTGGATGCAACTACGAGTCGGGGTCGGGCAGCGACCGGCGCGAATCAACGGGACGGCAGCTCCGTTGATCGGCCCGGCTCCGGTCATCCTCGACCTCGGCGCGAACTGCGTTGTTGGCCTGTGTGGCGATGCCCGCGCTCTCCTGCGGCTCTTGATCGCCCAGGCAGCTGTCCTGCACTCGCCGGCCGATCTGCGAATCCTGATTTTCAGCACCGCCCCGGATTTGCTGCCGGCCTTCGGACTACCGCATACCGGGTGGCCGGCCGGTCGGACAGGTCGGGTGATCAGTAGCGACGATGCCGCGGTCGACGTACTGAATCAGCTCAAGACGTTGCCGGATGGGCCGATATTGCTGATCTTTGATGCCGCGGCCAGGTGGCGACGACTGCCGTGTGTGGTGGACGTGCTGACCCGGTGCCTCAATCCGAAATCGGGTCTGCTGGCGCTTTGTCTGGAGCCGGAGGCGCGACGGCTGCCCCATGAATGCGGCACCGTGGTCAAGGTCAGCGCGCAGGGCGCCTCGCTGCATCTGCAAGAACCCGGCGGAAGCAGCGAGGGAGTCGCTGACGGACTCAGTCGGTCGCTGTTCAGGTCGGTGATCCGGGCCCTGGAGCCGTTGACCGATCCTGATCTCATCGCCAGGTCGCTGCCATCATCATTAGAACTGGCCGATCTTGGCATTGTGCTGACCGGCACCGATGCCGATTGTCTGACCGTTCGTGATCGGTGGCAAACACCTGTCACCCACGCCTTGCTCGGGAGCGGCGGCGGTGAGCCGATTCTGCTGGATCTGGACGCGGACGGTCCGCACTTCCTGATCGCCGGCACCACCGGATCCGGGAAGTCAGAGTTGCTGCAAACCCTGGTGGCAATGTTGGCCCTGGCCGCGCCGCCACAGCTACTGTCATTTCTGCTGATCGATTACAAGGGCGGCGCGGCGTTCGCCGAAGCCGCACAATTACCGCATACCACCGGCCTGGTAACGGATCTGGACCCCGGATCGGCCGCTCGGGTGTTGATAGGTTTACGAGCCGACTTACATTCCCGCGAAAAGCAGCTGGCCGCAGCGGGTTGTGTCGATTTGCAGAGTCTGAGGCAATGCGCCGGTTCGGGGTGCCCACCCCGGCTGATCATCGTGGTCGATGAGTTTGCCGCGCTGGCAACAGATCTGCCTGAGTTCATGCTCGGCTTGGTCGATATCGCGCAGCGCGGTCGCTCCCTAGGAGTTCACCTGGTGCTGGCCACCCAACGCCCGGCCGGCGTGGTGAGTCCGGCAATAAAGGCCAATATCACCGGGCGGATCTGTCTTCGGGTGACCGATGACCACGACTCCGCCGATGTCATCGACTCCCCCTTGGCAGCAACCCTTCCGCGCGACAGTCCGGGCCGCGCCTATCTTCGTACCAGCAAGGGCAACATCACGCTTTTCCAGACCGCTCGGGTGGCCGGCCCGTGGACGCCGCCCGGCGCCCGCGTCGTGAAGGTATTCAACCGATTGCCGGACGGGCGACTGGAGCCTGCAGATCAGCCAGGGCTGATGGCGGGCGGAGCCGGCGACCTGGCAGCACAGATAGCTCAATCCCACGTGCGAGCAGTCGAGATGAATGGCCCGACAGGAGAAGTCACCGTCCTACAATTGCTGGTTAGGGCATGTCGATCCGCGGCGGTCGGGTTGGCGCCCATTGCCAAACCATGGCTGCCGGCGCTTCCCCGACTCCTGGACTCGACCAGCGCTCGGATCGCTGCCGATGCTACCGACAATCCGGACATTGACCCGACGCCGCAGTCTCTTTCGACCGGTGACCGGACCGGGAAACCGATCCTGGGCTTGATCGATCTGCCCGCCCAGGGACGTCAGGACCTACTGTGGCTTCCAGCGGGTTCGGTGCTGCTATGGGGTACCGCCGGATCCGGTCGCAGCACGGCGCTGCGCACGGTGGGCCGGGCCACCGTGCGGCACTTCCCCGGAAGTGAACTCGCCGTTGTCGATCCCTCCGGTGCGTTACGGGATCTTCGAAGCTGGCCGGAGTGCAGCACCTATCTGGACGGTCATGATCCGTGGCTGGTCGTCCGGCTCGCCGAGCGGTTGAGTCAGGAGCTGGCCGGTCGCGGCAAGGTCGGTAACAAACCCGACGCTGCCCGCCTGCTGGTGCTCATCGATGGTTGGGAGACCTGTGTGGCAGCACTGGACGCCCTTGACCTCGCCGTGGCCTCCGGCAGATTTCTCGAAGTAGCCGCGCGTGGACCTGCTGCCGGGATCATCCTTGTCGGCACGGCTGAACCTCGGATTCAACACACCCGGGTGGCTGCGGCGTTCTCGCTGAAGGTCGAACTGGGCCCCCCGGATTCCCAAACCCGGCCCGGTGCCGGACGGGGTCGGGCCGGATCCGGCGCCACCGAAGAGGATCTCCTCGGC
>JBBSRY010000200.1:0-5319 GCA_038242595.1 Mycobacteriales bacterium | reverse complement strand
TGACATTATTTCAAGTCGACATTGAAGTTCAGGCCGGTGATGTCGCCTTGGTTATTCAGGCTCACCTGCCCAGTCTGGCCATCGGCGTCCACGAACCCGATCAGTCCCCCGAACTCGGGGTCGATCTCGGCTGGCGAAGGCGCATAGCGGGAGTCGTTGTCAATGACAGTGAAACCAGCTTCTGGGAGCCCATCGAAAAAAACGTCGCCACGTCCGTGACCGACAGCGGGACGGATACATACTGGGCAACTGTCACTTTGCCGCCCCGATCATACTCATCAGCGGGAAAGGGAATCGTCGCGCCGGCCGGAAGTGGAAACCGGCCAGCGAACTCGTCGTTATCCGGCTCCCCGATTGGCCGGACGGTCTCGACGCGGTTGCGGAGCAACCCGCTCGACCAACAGCGAAGAACTGCTCGACCAACGAACGGGTCAGGCCGATATTTGGGCGTCGATGGTGGTTGCGGACAGTGCATATTCGGCGGCCATCGCGGCGGCGCCGATCACCCCCGCACGTCCCTGGGTTCGACTGCTCACGATGCGCAGATGTTGTGTCGCCAGCGGCAAAGATCGTTGGTAGACAACCTCTCTGATCCCGGCCAGCAAATGTTCGCCAGCCGCAGCCATCGAGCCTCCGATGACGATGACCGATGGATTCAGCACGCTCACGCAGGCGGCCAGCACGCCACCAATCTCGCGGCCGGCCTGGCGAACGGCACCGATCGCCCGCACATCCCCGGCTTTCACCCAATCCACGACATCATTGGCCCGGCCGGAGGTCTGCAACGCCGCGGCCAATGCCGCCCCGCTCGCTACTGCCTCCAGGCAACCGAAATTACCGCAACGGCAGGGAATATCAGATCCACCCAGGACGGCAATATGGCCGATATCGCCGGCCGCACCCTGGGCACCACGCGCAATTTTGCCGTCATTGATGATGCCACTGCCGATACCGGTGGCTACCTTGACAAAAAGCAGGTGATCTACCCCGGGCCAGATCAAAGTGTGTTCACCCAAGGCCATGATATTGACGTCATTGTCGACCAGCACGGGTGCATTAAAAGTAGCTTGGAGTCGGCTCGGTACGTCGAATCCGTCCCAGCCCGGCATGATGGGTGGGTTGATCGGCCGTCCACTGCTGTGTTCAACCGGCCCCGGTAGGCCGACACCGATGCCCACCAATTCGGTAGCCGAACGTCCGGAAGTGGCCAGGAGTTCGGTGCCGATCTTCCTCACCCGGTGTAGGACTGCATCTGGCCCATCGCTGATTTTCAACGGTTCGGTGTGTTCGACCAGTACGTTGCCCACTAGGTCGGTGATAGCCAATCTCGCGTGCACGGCACCCAGGTCGACAGCGAGCACCACTCGGGCCGCCGGGTTGAAAGCGAAGGTTGCCGGCGGTCTGCCACCGGTCGATGAGCCTTCTCCGGCCAACGAGACCAGCCCGGAATCCAGTAGTTGCGCGACTTTCGCCGCCACCGTGGAGCGGGCGAGGCCGGTACGTGCGGCCAGGTCAGAGCGGGTATACAGGCGGCCGTCACGCAGAAACTGGAAGAGATCTCCCGGTCCGGAGGTCCGGGGAATCGACGTTACTTCTGAGTTCATGACGATAGTAAACCACCCCATCTGCGGTTTAGCGATCATCATTTGCCACTAGCACCGCCGACTTTTGATTGACAATCGACAGAAGTCCCTCTAAGTTTCCTTCCATGCGAGCCAAAGATGACGCGCCTCACACCCGCGCCGCCCTCACCGCGTCCGGGGTCGCCGTAGCCGACTTTCCGGCGACCGGCGGTTTCGAACCGGCCGCGACGATCTCCCCCTCCCGTGACCCGCTCGCCCCCTTGCGCTATCGCGCCGGAATTATTGGCGGCGGCTTCATGGGCCGAGTGCATGCCAGATCTATTCGGGTAGCCGGGGGGTCCTTGACCGGAGTTGTGGCCTCCACTCCGGAAAGCACCGTCCGAGCAGCAGCCGCGCTCGGTGCTCGCGACTCCCACCACAGCGCCCAAAGCCTGATCGAATCCCCTGATGTTGATGTCATCCATATCTGCACACCCAATGCCAGCCATGCCGAATACACATCGGCATCATTGGCCGCCGGCAAACATGTGGTCTGCGAGAAGCCTCTGGCCACCGGTGTTTCCGAAGCATCAGCACTCATCGAACAACTTGGTTCCACCAACCTGGTCGGCACGGTCCCTTTTGTCTACCGCTTTCATCCCATGGTGCGCGAAGCCCGCGCCCGGATCAGCAGCGGCAGCATCGGATCTGTCCACCTGGTCCACGGCAGTTATCTGCAGGATTGGCTGCTGCGGGCATCGGACAACAATTGGCGGGTCAACCAGAATGTAGGTGGTCCGAGCCGCGCGTTTGCCGATATCGGCTCCCACTGGTGCGACTTGGCAGAGTTTGTCATTGGTGAGAGGTTTGTCGGGGTCAGCGCCAGGGCCGCTACCGTCAATCAGCATCGCGGCAATGGCGAGAACCAAAGTTCGGTGAGCACCGAAGACATCATGACCCTGCAATTCCAGACCACCTCGGGAGCCATCGGCACGGTGGTGATCAGCCAAGTATCGGCCGGACGGAAAAACAGACTTTTGCTGGAAGTCTCCGCATCGGAGGGCACCCTGACTTTTGATCAGGAACAGCCGGAGCAACTATGGCTCGGCGGCCGAGACGAAAGCCGTTTCCTGGTCAGAGATCCGGACACCTTGAGCGAGCAAGCCCTACCCTATTCGCGATTACCGGCCGGCCACGCCCAGGGCTACCAGGACTGCTTCGATCATTTCGTCGCCGACACCGCTGCCAGCATCAGAGGCGACGTTATTGATGGTCTGCCGACATTTGCCGACGGACTTCGCGCGACCATCATCGCCGACTCCGTACTCACATCCGTCCGTCAGCGTCAATGGGTCGAGGTGCCGTCATGACAGTTGAATCGCCCAACAACATGACGCCGCTGATCACCATGCGGGGCATCGTCAAATCATTCCTCGGCAACGAAGTTCTGCACGGCGTCGATCTGGAGGTTTTCGCCGGCGAGGTGCATGCCCTGGTCGGAGAGAACGGCGCGGGTAAGTCCACCATGATGAAAATTCTGGCCGGGGTCTACCGTCCGGACTCCGGACAGATCCTGCTCGACGGCTCCGCGATCGACTTCGAACACCCCATTGCCGCCCAGAAGGCTGGTGTGACAACAGTTTTTCAGGAATTCAATCTGTTGGCCGACCGCACCGTTGCCCAGAACGTATTCCTCGGTCGCGAACCGGTACGCAACTCTCTGATCGACAGTGCCAAGATGAATTCCGACACCACAGCTCTGCTTGCCGAGCTCGGTATGGACACCATCTCCGCCAAGAGCAGAGTCGGTTCCCTTTCGGTCGCCGAACAGCAGATCGTCGAGATCGTCAAGGCGCTGTCCCAGGACGCTCGGATCATCTCGATGGATGAGCCAACTGCCGCGTTGTCGGATGTGGAAGTGAGCCTGCTCTACCGCATCGTCCGTCAGCTCAAGGCCAGAGGTGTGTCCGTTCTCTACGTCTCACACCGGCTCAAGGAGATTTTCGACCTCTGCGACCGGATCACCGTGCTGAAGGACGGCGCCTATGTGCGCAGTTTCAACACCGCCGAAACCAACCCGGACGAGCTGATCCGCACCATGGTTGGTCGCGCTTTTTCCGGCTATTTCCCGCCGATCGATCCGGAAACCTCACTCGGACCGGTGCGTCTGCAGGTCTGCGGCGCCGGCAACAGTCAGGTCAACGGAATCGACCTCGAAGTCCGTGGCGGCGAAATCGTTGCACTGGCAGGGTTGCAGGGCAGTGGCCGCACCGAGATCGCTCACGGTCTTTTTGGTATCGCACCGTTCGTTCGCGGCACCGTGGCCATCGACGGCAAGAAAGTGAAAATCAAATCCCCGCGGGCCGCAGTTCGCCAAGGATTGGCCCTGGTCACCGAAGATCGTAAAACCGAAGGACTCGCACTGCGGCAATCGGTGTCGGCCAATGCGCGCCTCGTGCTCGATGCAGTCCGCCTCTTCGGCGCGACGAAGGAAGTGCGACGGATTCCTGGTCTTCTTCGTTCACTGGAGTTGTCCTCCCGCGGACTGGACCAGGAGGTCAGATACCTCTCCGGCGGCAATCAGCAAAAGGTGGTGCTGGCCAAGTGGCTGCTCACCGACCCGAAGGTGATCATCCTGGATGAACCGACCAGGGGTATTGACGTCGGCGCCAAACGAGCGGTTTATGACGCGATGCGCGAGCTCACCAAAACCGGTATTGCGATCGTGATGATCTCCTCGGAACTACCTGAGATCATCGGAATGGCCGACCGGATCGTGGTGCTGCACGACGGCGAACTGGCCGGGGAACTACCTGCCGGAACCGGCGAGGAAACCATCATGTCGTTGGCCACCGGTCAGCTCACCGCTGATGAGGTGGGATCGGCGACGGCGCCCCCAACTCCGCCGGCGCCGCCGGCACCACTTGATGAACAACTCACCCCAGCCGTGGCAGCAGATTCCCCAGTCAGTGATTCGGCAGTCGACGATTCCACCGAAATCTCAAGAGGCAGCGCATGAGTACCATCATGTCCCGGAAAAAGATTCACCTCACCACCACTCAGGTCGTCTGTCTGGCACTGGTCGGCCTGATCGTGGTCTCGACCATTCTCTATGCACTGCGCGGACAGAATTTCTTCAGCTTCAACAACCTCGCCGACCTACTCACCAGATCCAGCATCCTGGGCTTTGTGGCGATCGGTCAAACCCTGGTCATTCTCGGCAAGTCGCTTGATCTTTCGGTAGGTTACGTCGTCGCCCTGTCCTCCCTGGTGGCCGGCACCGTCATGGACGGACTGGCCGGGCGGGTCGGTCTGGGCATTGCCGCCGCGTTGGCGGTGGCTGCACTGATCGGATTGCTCAACGGCCTGATCATCACCTTTCTCAAGGTCAACCCGTTCATCGCCACTGTCGGAATGGGTCTGATCCTCAAAGGCGTCATCGACATCACCTACGCCGCTCAGGAAGGCAAAGTGCCGGAAGGCTTTTCCCGCGGCTTCGGCTACACCCGGATCGGACCCCTCCCGATTTCCACCCTTACCATGCTCATCCTCGGCGCCATCGTCATGCTGGTTCTGACCAAATCGCGGTTCGGCGCCCATTTATTTGCCGTTGGTGGCAGCGATGATGTGGCGCGGTTGTCAGGTGTTCGAACCAACCGGACACTAATCTTGGCGCACGTGCTGTGCTCGATTGCTGCCGGTGTCGCAGGCCTGTTGATTGCGGCCCGGTTCGGACTGGGCTCGGCGCAGGTCTACG
>JBBSRY010000199.1:0-5322 GCA_038242595.1 Mycobacteriales bacterium | reverse complement strand
GGCCGAACCTGATCCGAGCCGCTCTTGGCCTCGGACAATAGGTGCTCATCGACGGGTCGGCTCCCAACCGGAGCCGGCCCGTCGATGCGAGTAGACGCGATTCCAGCTCCGCGTTCAGCGTCGACCCGTTGCGGATCGGCGCATTGAAAACCCCACCTCCAGCAGTACCCCCATTGCCTCGGGAGATCTTTGTGACTACAGCGGCGGTACCGAAAAAGAGGATGACGAAGAAGCGGCGAACGCTGTTTACCCGCATCCTGCAGTTTGTTGGCCTCTTTCTGCTCATTGTGTTACTTGGTTTCCTCGGCGAGTGGGGTGATTTTTCCAAGAGTTTCTTCAATCTGGAAACCATCAGTAAAGCCATTCCGCGGATGTTCACCGTCGGTTTGAAAAACACCCTGATTTACACCGTGTCCGCTTTTGCTGTCGGGCTGAGCCTGGGTCTCGTCATTGCCTTGATGCGGCTCTCCGAGGTGGCCCTCTATCGATGGCTGGGCACCATTTACGTAGAGCTGTTCCGCGGGCTTCCGGCGATTCTGGTGCTGTTCCTGGTCAACTTCGGTATTCCACTACTTTTTCCGAATTCGGCCTTCCTGCAGGACTTCTACGTCAAGGTCGCCATTGGTCTTGGCTCTGTTGCCGCCGCCTACATCGCCGAAACCATCAGGGCTGGTATCCAGGCGGTGCCCAAGGGCCAGATGGAGGCAGCGCGTACCCTCGGCATGAGCAGTGGGTTGGCTATGCGCAAGATTATCTTGCCGCAGGCTTTCCGGGTCATCATTCCGCCGTTGACCAACGAGATCATTCTGTTGGTCAAAGACTCATCCCTGGTGTTCGCCCTCGGTGTCACAGCCAGCCAGTATGAACTCACGAAACTCGGACAGTCTTTTGCTACCGGTTCCATCAAAGGTATTCCGGCCGGCGCCACCCCCCTGGTACTGGGTGGGTTGTTCTATCTGTTGATCACATTGCCGCTCTCGCAAGCAGTTCGGCGGCTGGAAATCATGCAAGCGAAGAGGCGATAACGATGACATCAACCCAGCAACAGCCAGCGGCTATTAGTGAGGCCGGCGCCATCTCCGTCCGCGGGTTGGTCAAGAGTTTCGGTGATGTTCAAGTGCTCAAGGGTATCGACCTGGACATCAACAAGGGCGAAGTTGTGTGCGTCATCGGGCCGTCCGGCTCTGGCAAGACCACCATGCTCCGGTGCGTCAACTTGCTCGAGCAGCCTACCGCCGGTCAAATTATCGTCAACGGGTTCGAGGTCACCGATCCCGAATGCGAAATCAACGCCATGCGCAGGAGCATCGGCATGGTGTTCCAGCAGTTCAACCTGTTTCCACATCTCACGGTCCTGCAGAATCTGACGGTCGCGCAGATCAAGGTGCTCAAGCGTTCGAAAACCGAAGCCGATGAAGTGGCCAGACACAACCTGGAACGCGTAGGTATGGCGCACAAGGAAGATGCCTACCCCCCGCAGCTTTCCGGCGGCCAGCAGCAACGGATCGCCATCGCCCGGTCGCTGTCGATGGACCCGGCACTGATGCTCTTCGACGAGCCGACCTCCGCGCTGGATCCGGAACTGGTCGGTGAAGTGCTGGCGGTCATGAAGGGACTGGCCAAGGACGGAATGACGATGATGGTTGTCACCCACGAGATGGCTTTCGCTCGCGATGTCGCCGATCGGGTCATCTTCATGGACGGCGGTTATGTCGTCGAGGAAGGTCCGGCCGAGCAAGTGATCGGGAACCCGCAACACGAGCGGACAAAGAATTTCATGTTCCGGGTGCTGCACCCGACAGAGGTGGGCGATGATGAAGTGTCCACGGAGGCGCCGGCACCTGTCGTGATGACCACCGTCGATCCACCCGTCAAGGGATTGGCCATCCGAAAGCGTAAATTCGGTCGTTGACTCTGGAGCGAACTCGCCCGAATCCCCTCGAACCGGTGTTGAACGGTCCGGGGGGATTTGTCTTTGTGGGGGAGTGTGAGGGGCATCCCTTCGATGTGGATACGAGAGCAGCCCTTGAGCCGGTAAGCTTGTAGGGCTGTGCTGTTCGGCTGAGGGCTGTTCGGTATAGGTCACCGGATGCACGTCAAGGCACGACTGCAGACAGCACTTGCACACCGGTAGGCCCAGCTTCGGTCTTAACAGCGCTCCCGGTGGTCTCATCGAGGGCGCCCAACATTGGGAGTTCGTCGAGTGACTGTAGTGCTAGCCGGCCAAACCGTACGTTCAGATTTACGAAACGTTGCCATCGTCGCCCACGTCGACCATGGCAAAACCACCCTCGTCGACGCCATGCTCTGGCAGTCCGGGGCTTTCCGCGAAGGTTCGGCGCACACCGACCGCGTGATGGATTCCAACGATCTGGAACGTGAAAAAGGCATCACCATTCTGGCCAAGAACACCGCGGTTCACCGCGGCGACATGGTCATCAACATCGTTGACACCCCTGGTCACGCCGACTTCGGTGGCGAGGTCGAGCGGGCCCTGATGATGGTCGACGGCGTGGTTTTGCTGGTGGACGCCTCCGAAGGACCATTGCCGCAGACCCGCTTCGTGCTGCGCAAAGCGCTGCAGGCCCGGCTCCCCGTCGTCCTGGTGATCAACAAGACTGACCGCCCCGATGCTCGCATCGACGAGGTTGTCGACGAGACCTACGCACTCTTCCTGGACCTGGACGCCGACGACGATCAGATCGAGTTTCCGATCGTCTACTGCGCCTCCCGCGCCGGTCGCGCCTCGCTGAACAAGCCGGGTAATGGCGAAATGCCGGATCACGAAAACCTCGACCCGCTGTTCGACGTTCTGCTCGAGGCGATCCCAGCCCCGGTCTACACGCAGGGCGCTGCCCTGCAGGCGCAGGTCACCAACATCGACGCTTCCCCCTTCCTGGGCCGGATCGGCATGTGCCGCATCATCGAGGGCACCATGAAGAAGGGCCAGCAGGTGGCCTGGATGAAGCAGGACGGCACCGTGGTCAAGACCAAGATCACTGAACTGCTGATCACTGAGGCGCTGGACCGGGTTCCGGTCGAAAGTGCTTACGCCGGCGACCTTATCGCGGTCGCCGGGTTCGCCGAGATCAACATCGGTGAAACCCTGGCCGATGCCGACAACCCGGTGGCGCTGCCGCCGATCACCGTTGACGAGCCGGCAATATCGATGACCGTCGGTATCAACACCTCGCCGCTGGCCGGCCGGGACGGCGGCAAAAAGCTGACCGCCCGCCAGGTGAAGAACCGGCTGGATGCCGAGCTCATCGGTAACGTCTCACTGCGCGTCCTTAACACCGAACGCCCCGATACCTGGGAGGTCCAGGGCCGTGGCGAGCTTGCACTGGCCATCCTGGTGGAGACCATGCGCCGGGAGAGCTTCGAACTCACCATCGGTAAGCCGCAGGTGGTTATCCGTGAGATCGACGGCAAGGTCCACGAGCCGTTCGAGCGTTTGACCGTTGACGTCCCCGAGGAATACCTGGGTGATGTCACCCAGCTGCTGGCCGTGCGCAAGGGGCGTATGGAGTCCATGACGAACCACGGCACCGGCTGGGTTCGGCTGGAGTTTCACGTTCCGTCGCGTGGTCTGATCGGCTTCCGCACCGAATTCCTCACCGACACCCGCGGCACTGGGATTGCCTCGGCGATCTTCGACGGTTATGGCCCGTGGGCCGGTCCGCTGCGTTCGCGTCCCACCGGTTCGCTGGTTGCCGATCGCGCCGGCAAGGCAACCCCGTTCGCGATGTTCGGCCTGCAGGAGCGCGGCACCATGTTCGTGCCGCCGACCACCGAGGTCTACGAGGGCATGATCATCGGTGAGAACTCGCGCTCCGACGACATGGACGTCAACATCACCAAGGAGAAGAAGCTCACCAACATGCGGAAATCCTCCTCCGAGGAGTTGGTGCACCTGGTGCCGCCGCGCGCGCTCTCGCTGGAGCAGGCGCTGGAATTCTGTGCCGATGACGAATGTGTGGAGATCACCCCGCTGGCCGCCCGTATCCGCAAGGTCGTGCTGAACAGCGGCGAGCGCGCGCGTACTCGCAGTCGCTCCAAGAATCAGTAGCGAACGGGTCGCGAATGGCGCTCGACCAACGAGTGAGCGGTTCTCTAGAGTGAACATTGTGATCAGAACCCGTCGTTACCGAAATCGGTACCGGCGGGTTTTGGCCTTTCTGCTGGTGGCGATTTCGGTTTCGGCCTGCATACCGCCTGGCCTGCCGGACCCGTTACCGCCGCTTCCCACCGACACCACACCACAGGCCCCGGTGCTGAATGATCTGATTTCGATCGGTATCGATGGCGCTATCGCCGGTTTCAATCCCTATGTGATCGCCCAGTATTCGCCGGCCGCCCGGTCGGTTGCCTCGTTGGTGCTGCCGAGTGTGTTCACCCTGGGCAACAACGGTGCCGATGCCACCCCGACCGCGCTGGTGGACAGCGTGCAAGTCACCTCCCAGGCGCCGTTCACCGTGACCTACACGCTGAACAGGGGAGCGGCATGGTCGGATGGCACCCCCATCGCGGCCGAAGATTTCAGCTACCTCTGGCAGCAGATGATCGATCCCGATCAGTCGGCGGCCACCGTCAGTCCTGGTGGGTACGAGCTGATTTCCTCGATTACTTCCCAGGACGGGGGTAAAACCGTGGTGGTGGAATTTGCCGTTCCGTTCGCGGATTGGCGGACACTGTTCTCTCCGCTGCTACCGGCCAGGAGTTTGAAGAATGACCCGGGTGGATTTCTCACGTCCTTGACCGACGGACTGCCGGTCGCCGGCGGGCAGTACAAAATGGAGGCCTACGACGCGACCATCGGCGAGATCAAACTCGTCCGCAACGACAAGTTCTGGGGCGCGCAGCCCGGACCGCCGGCGGTGATCTTCCGGGTGGGGGCCGCGGAGGATCTGATCGGCGCCTTCCAACGCGAAGACGTGAACGCGCTCTATGTGAGTCCTGATGCGCAGACCGTCCGTGCGCTGGAGTTATTGGCCGAGAAGGAGCCGGCCATACGACTGGCATCAATTCCGCAACCGGCTACCCAGCAGCTCCAGTTCAACACGGCCGTTGGACGGGCCGCCGAGGACGCATTGGTCCGTCGCGCGGTGGCAGCCGCGTTGAACACTGTGGATCTGGGACTCGCCTTCGCCCGGGGATGGACAGCGGGGTGGGTTGCGCCGCAGGCCCAGATCTCGCTACCGACTGATCCGAAAGCCGTTGTTGCGCATGATATTCCCAGTGGCGCGCTCAATGATCAATCGACCACGGCGGCCGCTCTGGCCACCGCTGGTTATCAACGTGAAGGCGTGTACTACGTCAAGG
>JBBSRY010000198.1:0-5345 GCA_038242595.1 Mycobacteriales bacterium | reverse complement strand
ACACCAGCTCAGATCGGTCGTCGGTCGGCGTGGGTCAAGCAGTGTCAAAAGCGATTCGTCAGCAGTGCCCGAGGGGAGTTTGTCGTTGCCCACCAACCGTTCCGGTTCACGTCGGGGCCTCATTATCGGTCTTGTGATTGTCCTCGTCCTTGCGTTGGGGGCCGGCGCCTACCTCGTGTTGTTCAATAAGGACAGCGAACCCGATGTGGCGAACGGCACCACCTCGACTTCGGTCAATCCGAACTCCAACGGCGCCATCGACCCGTTGGTGTTGGCGAAACCGGTCAGTATTGTGCCGCTGACCCCCAAGGGGGAGGTGCCTACTGCCGCCGGCGTCGAAGCTCTCGTCGGACCGGTGCTGCCCGGCTTCGGGAACGCCGACTTCAACGCGCTCATCATCGATCCGGAAACCGGCACTGTTCTGCTGGACCGCGATTCCACCCAATCGTTGGTGCCGGCTTCCACCGCGAAATTACTGACCGGGCTAGCTGTGCTGACCGCGTTGGACCCGCAGTCCAGGCTGACCACCCAGGTGCTGCAGGGTGATGCGGCCGGCGCCGTCATCTTCAAGGGTGGCGGCGACATCACGCTGAAGTCCACCTCGCAAGTGGACACCGTCTACGAAGGAGCGGCCTCGGTCACCGATATCGCTGATCAGATCAAAGCCAAGGGGATCACGGTTACGAAGATCGTGACGGATGTGACCCGATGGGCTGATGATCCCTTCGCGCAAGGCTGGCTGCCCAGTGATATCGGCACCCCCACCAACGGACAGGGCTACTTGACCAGGATGGTGCCGCTGATGGTGGACGGCGACCGAATCAAGCCGCAGCAGGAATACTCGGGACGAACCGGAACTCCAGCCGAAACCGCCGCCAAGGCTCTCGCCGTCGCGCTGGGTAACGCCGATATCGAGATCGAGGCTGATGGCGCTACGCCCGATGGCGCGATCGTACTGGCCTCGGTGGAGTCGCAGCCGATTGCCGTTCTCCTGGCGCAGGCCCTGGTCGATTCGGACAACATGCTCGCCGAGGCGCTGGCTCGCGAAGTGGCCCTCAAAGAGGGTGTGCCCGCCACCTTCGCCGGCGCCACCTCCGCCATCCTGCTGAAGCTTCAGCAGGCCGGTATCGACACCACCGGCGTCGCACTTTCCGATGCCTCCGGTTTGTCCACGCTCGATCGGCTGACGCCCAGGGTCTTGGCCGACGTACTGGCGCTGGCGGTGAAATCCGACAGCAATCTACGTGATCTGGTCCTTGGCCTTCCGGTGGCCGGTGCGACCGGAACTTTGGGCTCTCGCTTCGGAGCTGCTGATCCGAGCGCGGTCGGCCGCGGTTGGCTCCGAGCGAAGACCGGAACCCTGGAAGCAGACCAGAGCTTTTCCTACGCACTGGCCGGGGTGGTGCCTGACGTAGACGGGCGATTGTTGGTGTTCTCGATCATCGTCGCCGACGCAGCTGATGCCTCGGTGCGAGTCTTGATGGACCAGATTGCCGCTTCGTTACGGACCTGTGGCTGTGTCGCCTGATCAACTGCCGATCGACTGGTCGGCCGCCGTCACGGTAGGGATCAAAGCGGCCCCCTCCGGTCCCAAGGTCACGGCTGCCCAAGCCGCTGATGCAGTGCGGGATCTACGAATTTTCTCCCGGGAAGCCGAACTCGCCGTCCGGGAGGTCACCACTTTGGGACTTGGGCTGCCGGTTCTGGACGGCGACGTCGTCGACCGTCCGGGCTGGATCACCGCCACCGCGCAGGGGATGGAAATTCTCGCTCGCCCGATGACCGAACGGATCATCGAACAGACACAGGCCATTGCGGCGCGAAGCGGACGCAAGAAACACTCGAAGCCCGGCGTTGCCAGCACTACCGCCGCATCTGCGCCGATCGGAGCCATTCTCGGATATTTGTCCGGCAAGGTGCTGGGCCAGTTCGATCCCTTCACCTCAGGGGCCGATGGTCACCAGGGACGGCTCCTGCTGGTGGCGCCCAACATCATCAAGGTCGAACGTGAACTCGACGCCGACCCGACCGACTTCCGGATGTGGGTCTGCCTGCACGAAAGCACGCACCGGCTGCAGTTCACCGCGGTGCCCTGGATGCGTGAATACTTCCGGGGGCTGATCGCCGAGTTCGCCGCCGAGCAGGAACTGGACTCGCAGGCGCTGATCAAACGGCTGACCTCGGCATTGCGCAACAAAGCAGACAAGGATCAACCGAAGCTGAGCATGATCGAATCGACCCAGACGCCGGCGCAGCGGGAGGTCTTCGACAAACTGATGGCAATGATGACCCTGCTGGAGGGACACGCCGACTACGTGATGGACGCGGTCGGTCCGCAGGTGGTGCCGAGCGTGGCGCAGATCCGTCGATCCTTCACCACCCGGCGGGGCAAGACGGTGGGGCCGATCGATCGCATCTTCCGCAGACTGCTGGGGATGGACATGAAGATGCGGCAGTACGTGCAGGGCGGCGCCTTCGTCCACGCTGTTGTCGATCAGGTGGGGATGTCGGAGTTCAACACCATCTGGGCAGGTCCGGAGACATTGCCGACCAGGGCTGAGGTCACCGATCCAGCCGCGTGGGTGAAGCGCGTCCTTGGCTGAACAAGAGCCTTCGGGCCGGATCACAGAACCTGCCGGTCCGGCGTCGAAAAAAGTCGGTAAAGCGGTCGGCCAATGGCTCGACCGCTACTTGCCGGCGGGGAAACGAGTCACCGTTGCGTGCTCCGGCGGAGCGGATTCATTGGCGTTGGCCATCGCCGCCCACACCGAGGGCACCAGGCAGAGCTACCAACTGGCTGCTGTTACCGTCGATCACCAACTCCAGGAAGGCTCTGCCGAACAGGCTCAGCGGACTGCACAAACGCTGCAGGACATTGGGTTTCGCGATGTCAAGGTACTGACCGTTGAGGTGCGGGGCGATGGCGGACCGGAAGCGGCGGCCCGTCAGGCCCGATACAACGCACTTCACCCGACCGCCGCCGGCGGCGCCATCCTGCTCGGGCACACGCTGGACGATCAGGCCGAAACGGTGTTGCTCGGCCTCGGTCGCGGCTCCGGCCCCAGATCGATCCAGGGCATGCAGCCATATAAAAAGCCATACGGTCGGCCGCTACTCGGGCTTCGCCGCAGCGACACCGAACAGGCTTGCGTGGAAAACGGGATCGCAGTCTGGCAGGACCCGCACAATAGTGATCCCTCATTCACCAGGGTGCGGCTGCGAAGTGAGGTGATTCCCCTGCTGGAGGAAGTACTCGGGGGCGGGGTGAGTCAAGCACTGGCCCGAACTGCCGCCCAGCTCCGCGAGGACGGCGAGGTACTGGACCAACTCGCCAACAACCTGCTGCGCTCGTGTGTGGCACCCGGCGTCCCGACCGGGTTTGCTGTCACGATCGATGTGCTCGAGTCAGAACCGGTGTCCCTGAGGCGCCGGGTCCTACGGCTCTGGCTCCAGACCGGGGGCGTCACCGGAGTGACTGCTGACCATTTGCTGCGGCTGGATCGGTTGTTGCAAGAAGGCGCGGCCGCCGCTCGCAAGGGCCGGGCAGTGCCGGGCGCAGTTCGTTTGCCGGGGCACTTGGATGCCGTCGCCGATGCTGGCAAGCTGCATCTACGGCTCGCACACTAGCGGTCACCGCCATCAGGCTTGCCGCCTTGGACCATCCGTTCTGCTAAAAAACTTGGAGTGTCGTGTCCGGTAGCAAGTCCGCCCTGACCACCGTTCTGAGCCGTTCCGACCTGATCACCGGAGGTGATCCCGGCGTCACCCACGGATATCCCGGCGAAATTTCCGCCATCCTGATCTCGAGTCGCACCCTGCAGGAAAAGATCACCGAGCTGGCTTTGGCGGTGGGCGCCGATCACCACAACGACCGGCCGCCGCTACTGATCTGCGTTCTCAAAGGGGCGGTGATGTTCGTCACCGACTTTGCCCAGGCGCTCCCGATCCCGTGCGAGCTGGAGTTCATGGCGGTGTCCTCCTACGGGTCGGCGACATCCTCATCCGGAGTGGTTCGCATCCTGAAGGACCTCGACGGTGATATCACCGGCCGTCGGGTGGTCATCGTCGAGGACATCATCGATTCTGGCCTGACCCTGTCCTGGTTGCTGAAAAATCTACAGACCCGCGGCCCGGCCTCGATCGAAGTGGTGGCGCTGCTTCGCAAGCCGGACGCGGTCAAGGTTGACGTCGACGTTCGATACGTCGGGTTCGACATCCCGAACGAATTCGTTGTCGGCTACGGCCTCGACTATGCCGAGCGTTACCGCGACCTGCCGTTTGTGGGTCTACTCGATCCCAAGATGTATCTCTGACGTTCGTCAAGAACTACCGGGACAGCTGTCGGGAACGATGTTCACCGGTACGGCGTTCACCAAGCGGACCTGCGGCACCTACGGCGATCCGTCGTCAGACTTCACCTGATAGCGGACACCAGTGTGGCTGTCGGTGGTGGCGGTAGGCTGCAGGCAGCATCCTTTGTCGGTGCGGGACAGCCGCGCGTCGTTGAGGCGGGTAGCCGTCATGCAGTGCTTTGTAGCAGGTCAGTCCACTGAATTGAACCGTTAGTCCCCGGCGTTGCCAATATGGCAGCGTTGTGATCGCACTTTGACGTAGGAGGGTCGAGGCCGCTCGGCGGCCGAACGCCACATGGATCGTAAGCGCCTCGTTCGCTCACCGCTGGCGTGGATCGCCGTGGTGTTGCTGATCATTTTCCTGTACTCGTTCCTGTCGGACGAGACCCGCGGCTACACCCAGAAAGACACCTCGGTTGCGCTCGCCCAACTGGACAGCAACAACGTCAGCAAGGTGATGATCGACGACAAGGAACAGCGACTTCGCTTGGTCCTGAAGTCGTCGGTCGAGGGTGAAACCCAGATCTACACCCAATACCCGGCGATGGCCTCGGACCAGATCTTCGATGCTGTTAAGGCTGCTGCCCCGTCCAACGGCTACAACACCCAGGTCTCCAGCGATTCCTCGCTGTTCTCGATCCTGATCTATCTCCTGCCCATCGGGCTGATCATCTTCTTCCTGATGTGGATGATGAACAACAGCCAGGGTGGCGGCAACAAGGTGATGGGCTTTGGTAAATCCAAGGCGAAGCTGCTGAACAAGGACATGCCGAGCACCAAATTCGGTGACGTTGCCGGAGCCGACGAAGCAGTGGAAGAACTCAACGAAATCAAGGACTTCCTGCAGAACCCGGCGCGCTACCAAGCATTGGGTGCCAAGATCCCCAAGGGTGTATTGCTCTACGGTCCGCCCGGAACCGGCAAGACCCTGCTCGCCCGCGCTGTTGCCGGCGAGGCCGGTGTCCCGTTCTACACCATTTCCGGTTCCGACTT
>JBBSRY010000197.1:0-5352 GCA_038242595.1 Mycobacteriales bacterium | reverse complement strand
CTATCGTCGGTAACCGGGAAGGGCCGTATCTCTCCTGAGGCGTCAGGGTCAGCCCTGGACTGATCGAGAAAGGCCTTCGAGAGCACCTGTCAGCAAGGACGTCTCAGCACACTTCACTTGACTTCACTGTGGTGCGACACTGATGATTTCAACACTGTTTCCGCCACGGGTTGTATGCTCGCCAGCCGCTTTACGCTCTTCTGCTCAGGCCATTGACGCACTTCACCCTGCCGTACATAATGATACGAAGTTTTCATACCGTGAAACTCTTGGGCAAGCATTCCGGCCCGCCGAAAGGACTTCCAGATGGCACTGAGCCCGGTTCGATCAAAATGGCGCACCGCCGCCGGTGCGACAGCGGTGGTGCTCGCACTCGCCCTTTCCGCGTGTAGCTCCACGGACGCCTCGTCCGGCGGGACCACCGGGCAGAACCCCGGATCGCCCGCACCGCAGCCTGGCACCGCCGACCCGTCCAACGGCGGTGGTTCTGCTGAGGGGAACACCAACAACGCAAGCGCACCGGCGTCGCCGCGCGAAGCCGAGAACAAGGTCATCCTGATCGCACGTCAGGACCCAGGCACCCTCGACTACGTCAAGAGCAACCTCACCGCACTTCGCCTGTGGCTGCCGGCCAACGTGGTGGAACCGCTCGTCTACTTCGATCAGGATGGTGAGGCAAGCCCGGGCGTTTCGGATGAGTGGACTATCAGTGAGGACAAAAAGACGTACACGTTCCACATCAGGTCGGCCAATTTTTCTAACGGCGCACCTGTCACCGCCGATGATGTCGTCTACTCACTGCAGACGATGAGCAAGAGCGCGGTGGTCGAAAACGCGGCGGCATTTGCCGCCGTTACTGACATCGTGAAGGTCGACGAGAGCAGTGTCAAAGTCACCCTTTCCGAACCCAGCCAGAATTTCTGGCGCGGGATGGGCGACATGGCCGGCCTGATCCAGCCCGAGGCCGAGGCGGCTGGAATTGCCACCAACCCGATCGGCACTGGGCCCTATCGTCTCGCCGAATACATCGCGAATGATCGTATGACCTTTGAAGTCAACCCCGACTATTGGGGTGACGAGCCGGCCATCCCCTCGGTAGAAGTTCGAATCATTACCGACGGAACCGCTGCCTTGAACGCTCTCAAGGCCGGTGAGGTTGACACGTACCCGGTCATCACCATCGACCTCTGGGAACAGCTCACGAAGGACCAGCTCGACCAGAGCTTCACTATGGTCACCTACCCGCAGGTCGGCGAACCGCTGTACGGAGTGGTCAACTCGAAGATCGAGTTGGAGGAGCGTCAGGCAATCGCCCAAACGCTGGACCGCCAGTTATTCAACGAGGCATACGGTGCTTCATGGGGTGCGGTCGACACCTGCACGTTCGCATTGCCGAACATGCCGTACTTTCAACCAGCCGATGAGGCTAGTTGCCCCTACCCCTATGACATCGAAGCAGCCATGAGTGCGGTCCAGGATAATGGCTACACCAGCGAGTTGGAGTTCGCTTCACTCAGCGATGTCGCGGACCTGTCACTACCAGCCGATCTGATGATTGCTCAAATGCAGGCAGCCGGGTTCAAGGTGAACCGCAACGCGATGGACCTCGCCCGTTACTCCCAGCTGATCTTCCAGGGATCGCCACCGCAATTCGACGTCACCATCATGTCGGGCGGACCGGACCCGACTCAGTGGGCATGCCCGGATCCTTCGAAGGTCGGCTGGTCAACCTACTGCAGCGCCGAATACACGAAGGCGCTCACCGACGCCGACACCGCCACCACCACCGAGGACTACGACGCCAAAATGGCTGAGGCAGCAGATATTCTCCGCAAGGACGCGGTGATCATCCCATTGTTGGCCAAGAAGGGTGTTGGGCTGTTCCATCCAAATCTGCAGGGATTCACCGAACCCAGGGTGGCCGTCGCCATCGAGTTCGCTTCACTGCACTGGTGATGAGTGGCCGAATTTGCCCGGAGCGTTAGTACACAGGTAGGGAACGCTGATGGCCAGGTTCATTCTTCGACGGCTCACCTTCTTCATCGGAGCATTGATTGTCTCGTCGATTCTCATCTTTTTGATGATTCGGTTGGCGGGCGGCAACGTGGCAGCGATCGTGCTGGGCAAGGACGCCAGCCCGACGGCAATCGACGCTCTCGCGAAGGAGTACGGGCTGGATCGGTCTCTCCCGGTGCAATACCTGGAATGGGTGGGCGGCATGCTCACCGGAGATTTCGGTCGGTCATTCCGCACCAAGGAGAGCGTCGCGGACCTCATCACCTCGCGACTGCCAATCTCCATCCCGCTGTCCATTGCCGGGTTGGTACTCGCGCTGATCATCGCCATCCCGGTTGGCACCTACGCGGCGCGCAACACCGGCAAGCCGTCGGGGACCCTGGTTGCGCTGTTGAGCCAGATCGGTATTGCGGTGCCCGTGTTCTGGGCAGGGGTACTGCTGTCGTTGTTCTTCGGTGTGAAGCTGGGATGGCTGCCAACGGGCGGATGGACACCTTGGTCGAGTAGCGTCAGCGGTGCGATCAAGTCCCTGGTGCTGCCCACACTTGCGCTCGGCCTGGTGATGGCAGCCTCATTGAGTCGCTACACCAGGACCGCCGTACTCGACGTCATGAACGAGGACTACGTGCGCACGGCCAGGGCGGCGGGAAGGACGAAAACCGGGGCATTGCTCTCGGTCGGACTCCGAAACGCCGCCCTGCCGATAGTGACGGTGCTTGGACTGCAGGTCGCCGAACTGATCGGTGGGACCGTCATCATTGAAACCGTTTTCTCCCTACCGGGTCTGAGCCGGATGATCTTGTCCAATGTTGCAGCACGGGAGGTGATCGTCGTGCAATCCACCGTTATGTTGATCGTTGCCTTCGTCATGGTGGTCAACCTGGTAGTTGACCTGCTCTATGGTTTGCTGGATCCACGCGTCAGGGTGGCCAGATGACCGCCCCTGATCCGGACATCGCAAGGTCCGGTGCTGTAGAATCCAGCTCTTTAGAATCCAAGCCCGCCGCCTCAGAGCCGGTGGTGGTGGACAAGACCGGCCGAGTCCGCGATCGCCGTCACTGGAACGCTTCGCTGGTGGCTGGTCTGATCCTGACGGTGGGATTCCTGCTGCTGGCTGCAGTCTCACTGTTCTACCTGCCGGCCGACCCAAATCTGCCGGCGGTGCGAGATCGCCTGCTGCCATTCGGATCTCCGGGCCACCTGTTCGGAACCGACTCGCTCGGAAGGGATGTGACCGCGCAGCTGATGCTCGGTGCTCGGACGTCGATCTACGTCGGTGCCGGCGGCGCGCTGCTGGGACTGATATTTGGCACCATCACCGGGTTGGCGGCTGCTGCTTCCGGAAAGCTCACTTCAGAAACCATCATGCGGGGGGCTGACATTCTGCTGTCGATTCCCGGTATCGTGACCGCCCTGGTGCTGGCGGCAACCATCGGCGCTGGCGCCGAAACGACGATCATCGCGCTGACGATCTTCTTCGTACCCTCGTTCACCCGGGTCATTCGCGCCGCCGCGTTACGCGTGCTGGAGGAAGATTTCGTCACGGCCGCCAGGCTGTACGGGCGTCGGCGGCTTTTCATCTTGGCCAGGCACGTGCTTCCGAATATCGCCGGCGTCCTGATTGTTCAGTTCACCCTGTACTTCGCCGTCGGCATCCTGGTCGAGGCCGGCTTGTCCTATCTGGGTGTGGGCGTAAGCCGGCCGTCGATCTCCTGGGGTCTGATGCTGAGCGAGGCGCAACAGCAGGTCGGAATTTCCTCTCCGCTGGCGGTTTGGCCTGGAATGGCAATAGTCATGGTCGTTCTCGGACTCAATTTGCTCGGCGACGGTCTGCGTGACGTCCTCGACCCGAAACTAGCGAAGGGGCGATGATGAGCACCAATGACGTCCTACAGGTTCGTGATCTGGTGGTTAGCCGCGGTCGGCTGGAAGCAGTCCGCGGTGTCTCCTTCACGGTCGGAGCCGGGCAGCGGATGGGTATCGTCGGCGAATCAGGCGCTGGTAAGAGCCTAACCGCGCTCGCCGTGATGGGGCTACTCCCGGCCGGGTGGCAGACCTCGGGCTCTGTGTTCCACGACGGTGTAGATCTGACCCGCGAGAGCGACCGGGCGCTGTCCCGCCGGCGCGGCCGGACCATGTCGATGGTGTTCCAGGACCCGCTGTCAGCCCTCAACCCGACGAAACGGGTGGGAGTGCAGATCACCTGGGTGATCAGGAGGCACACTGGAGCATCCCAAGCCGAGGCGCGAGCGCAAGCGTTGGACCTGATGACGCAGATGCATCTGCCCCGGCCGGAATCGCTGATGCGTTCCTTTCCGCACGAGCTATCCGGTGGGCAGCGTCAGCGAATCATGATCGCGATGGCTCTTGCCTGTTACCCGCGGTTGATCATCGCCGACGAGCCGACCACCGCGCTGGACGTCACGGTGCAGAAACAAGTGCTGACGCTGCTTGACGAAGCGGTTTCAGAACGTGGCAGCGCGCTGTTGATGATCACCCACGATCTGCCGGTAATCGCCGCGTTGTGCGACACGGTCGCGGTAATGTACGGCGGCAGAATTGTGGAAACCGGCCCAGTGGATCGAGTCTTTCAGACACCTCGGCACCACTACACCCGGGGCTTGCTCAAATCGCAGCCGACAATGGATAACATTGCGCTGGACGGCAGTTCTCGGCTGCCCTCCATTCCTGGAATGGTTCCACCGCTGACCGATATGCCGGCGGGGTGCGCCTTCCGCCCGCGTTGCGCGGCCAGCACCGACATATGTGCCACGATGCCCGAGTTGGATGATGGCCACACCAGCGTCGCGTGCTGGCATCCGATCGTTCACGCGGCCGCTGGGTTGTCCCGATGAGCGAGGTCGAATCGCCGAGGAATAACGGAGTGGGAGATATGCCCGCGAAAGACGCTGCGGCGTCACCGATCCTGGCCGCACGCGGGGTATCACAGCACTACACACTGCCACGCACCAGCCTGTTCAGCACTCGTCCGATGCTTACCGCCCTCGACGAGGTCGACTTCTGGGCAATGCCAGGGGAGGCGGTCGGCCTGGTGGGCGAGTCGGGTTCTGGTAAATCAACACTGACCCGAATCCTGACGGGCGACGAACGTCCCATTGGTGGTTCGATCGAATTCGACAGCGCAGATGTGTGGTCCACCGACCCCACGCGCCGGAAGCATTTTCGACGCTCGGTTCAGGTGGTTCTGCAGAACCCGCGTAGCTCCCTAGATCCCAGGATGCGCGTCGGCCAGTCACTTCTGGAACCTCTGCGCAGCCTGCAGATCGAATCCGATCACGCCGAGAGAGTTCTGACAGTCTTGGACCAGGTTGGCCT
>JBBSRY010000196.1:0-5359 GCA_038242595.1 Mycobacteriales bacterium | reverse complement strand
ATGTTGAAGCTTGGCAAGGGATTTCTACCTCGGGTCGGCGGGGCTGATGGGCAGTCTGACAATGGTCCCGGTCAGTCAGCCGTTCGGGGTACCCACCGTAATGGTGTCCTGGACGAGTCGTCGATGCCAGGCAGCGCTGTCGGTTTCGGTTGCGCCCCGGATCAAAAGGCTGTAGGTCACGGTGATCTCATTGGCGTAGACCCCTGCGGCAGCAAGCTCTGCTGTGCTGACCGGGCCGGGTCTGCCCAATTCGCTCCAACGCCCGAGGATCTGCTGACTACGCGCGTCGATGCTGAACAGCCCCTCGTAGGGAAGGTTGCTGTCCACCACGTAGCCGGGTAGTGCACCGGTGGCCGGGGAGTCGCGGTGGTTGGCGATTTCCTGTCCATCCAGATCGACGTCCGTGGAACGGATTAGCGCAGTGGTTTCGGTGTACTCGACCAGAATCGTTGGTTGCACCGAGTCGGCGACGGGCGTGGTGTGGGTTGAGGAATAGACGGTCTTGGCGTTCAGCGTGGTCCATGCGGCCGGGTCGGTGGTGATCCAGTAATCCACCGAGAGTTCGAAGGTCTCGCCGGGAACCTCGATGGATCGATGAGCGCTGCCCTGGGCAAGATCGTTGGTGATCGGCGGAGCCGGTGGCAATACCGCGGCAGCGGGAGAAAGCAACGACTCGCCCGTAACGGTGGTCATGTCGGATGTGGAGGAGGAGTCGCTTTCCGTACCGCTCGTGCAGGCCGAGAGAAGCACCGCCGCCATGACAAGGCCGCAGATCGTACGGACGTAGCGCTTCATGCAGTGCTCCCGGGGATAAATGACGCGACTTACGACTTCTTTGAAACTACCGGACGATCGGCTTGGCCCTGCGCATAGGAAATACGAGGAGTCAATCGTTTTCAGTCGGTCCGACAGTCTTTGGTGTAGTGCTCGAGAACCGTTTGGGCGAATCCCATCGGCATTTCGTATCGGAGCGTCAAATAAAAAGAGAGTTAGCCGGCCAAAGCTGTTATCCGGGTGGTGACACAGAATTTTTGGAAGAATTGACGTTGGAAACAGATGCGGCGTAATCGGGCACCTCGTGTTGGAAAGTGCGATCAATGCGCTGGTAGTTTGTCGACGGTGGCCGTTTCGGCAATACCAGATCCGCCAGTGGTTGTTCCTGCCAAGGGACAACGGACAATAGATGCGAGATCATGTTGATCCGTGCGCGCCGTTTGTCGTCTGACTCCACGATATTCCATGGGGCCTCAGGAATGTCGGTGTGAATCAACATCTCGTCCTTGGCCCGTGAGTAGTCCTCCCATCGAGAAATCGACTCGAGATCCATCGGCGAGAGTTTCCAGCGCCGCAACGGATCTTTCATACGGGAGCGGAATCGCTTCTCCTGCTCTGCATCGTTGACTGAGAACCAATACTTTTGGAGCAGAATGCCGTCCTCCACCAGCAACCGCTCGAAAATGGGAGCCTGGTGCAGAAAACGTTGGTGCTCGGCGGGAGTGCAGAATCCCATTACCCGCTCTACGCCTGCCCTGTTGTACCAAGACCGGTCGAAAAGTGTGATCTCGCCAGCGGCCGGGAGATGCTCGATGTAGCGCTGGAAATACCACCGCGAGCGTTGGCGTTCGGATGGCGCGGGCAACGCTACGACGCGCGCGACACGAGGATTGAGATACTCGGTGACGCGTTTGATCGCCCCGCCCTTACCTGCCGCGTCACGCCCCTCGAAAATGATGACCAGACGCTGATTCTGTACTTTCACCCATTCCTGCATCTTCACCAATTCACCTTGGAGCCGAAGCAGTTCGGCCTCGTAGACCTCTTTGTCCATGCGAGCCGTTTTGCCAGCTTGTTTGGCCATTTCTGCCTCCCGTATGGGTGAAGTCGGCCAGGACCACCAAGTCTTGGCGCAACAATGACCTTGAGGTTATTCCAACGTTTCGGGTGTTCTGCAGCGGGAGGGCGCCGAACGGCCGGCTCTGATGACGCCAGGGATGGGCAGGTCTAAGAAATCGAGGTCACCAAACCGAGCTACCGGTGCAGGATCGGTAGCGCCAGTGCTGTCACGATTCCGGCGGCACCGACAGTCACAAACCACCCAACCCAGAACAATGCGGGTAAGTGCGTTCGCTGGCGCAGTTGGTCGGCGTCCGATCCTGCCCCGTTCCCGCGGCGGTGGTCTTTACCAAGTTCCCAGGCACACTTGGTACCCGCAAAAACCAGGAAGAGTGCGACGGCTGTCAGCACCGTCGACGTCAGATTCGCGTTGTTGACCCTGTGGACGCCATGGACGAGGCGTCCATCTACGCGTTGGTCGAAGCGGCCGTGAAAACCTATGGCGCGCTGCACATCATGTGCAATCATGTCGGTGGCAGCAACCCGCGCAAGGATCTGGACTTCCTGCGTCTGGACATGGATGAGTTCGATCGCACCATGCGACTCAATGTGCGCAGTACCGTCGTCGGTTCGCGGGCTGCTTTGCCCCATATCATCGCCGCCGGCGGAGGTTCGATCATCAATACCGCGTCGGTGGACGGGCTCTCAGCGAATTTTTTGCAGATTGCCTACGGGACGGCCAAGGCTGCGGTCATCAGGATGAGCGAGTACATCGCCACTCAATAGGGCGCGCAAGGCGTGCGCTGCAACTCCATTGCGCCCGGCGCGGTCATGACTGCGGCTCTGCGCGACAATCTATCGGCCGAAGCCATCGAATCCATCCGGGGCCCACAATGCGCTGCCCTTCATCGGGAGGCAGGGGATATCGCCAACGCGATGCTATTCCTCGCCTCCGACGAATTCCGCTATGTCACCGGCCAATGTCTGATCGTCGACGGCGGCATGACCGGCCACAGCTCGATCGCTGAGGACCGCCGCTCCCTGTTGCCCGAACCTGCCGAGTAGGCAAATCCTGAAAGCTGACCCGGTCGGACCAGGAAAGCGGCGACTCCGACGGGCTTTCCTCGGGTAAAGAGCTCCGGCGAACAACCCTTTGATTTCCATTCCGATCACGCCTTCGGTTTTTGTCGCGGACTCGGACCCGGGTTGTCGCGCCGGCAGTTCAGTCGTCGGTGCTGGCACCTGTTTGTTGGCCGAGCCTGAGTTCTTTCCGGATGCGCTTGTTGAGATAGAGGTCCGTATCAGCCCGCTCGGTCAATGTGGTCGCGTCATCGGCCGAACCTGCGATGGCGAGACCGTACGACCATGTGTCGCCGGTGAGTTGCTTGATTCGGTCCAGTACGGCTACCGCCGTCGCTGCGGTGGTTCCTGGCAATAGGATCATGAACTCGTCCCCACCGACTCGCATGATCACGTCGGTCGGGCGAAGGACGGTCCGGGCCTGACGGACGAGTTCGCGCAGGACCAGGTCACCGGCCGCGTGCCCGTGCGAGTCGTTGTGCAGCTTGAAGTCGTCGACGTCCAGAAGTGTCAATGTCAGGTCGCCGCCCGCTCGGTCTTTCTTGGCCAATGCCTGCTCGATGCGACTCCTCAGGCCGGCGCGGTTGAGTGCCCCGGTCAACGGATCAGTATTAATCTCATGGTCAAGCTTGCGTCTGAGGTAGCCGGCGGCTTCGAGGCAGAACAAGGAGGCCAGACCGAGGTTGAACCACGTCACTGCCAGGCCATCGTAGGGATTACTCGCCAGGGCGGTGCCCGAGAGACTGAACGCTGCCAGCACCGTCGCCCGAGCGGTCCACCGGCGGAAGAACCAACCGAGGTAGCAAGCAAGCATGGGGTAAAGAACCAAGTTGTTCACCGCGATTACCGACGCCTCGGCCTCTTTCATCTGCCAGGCGGTCACCAATACGAAGAGCACTGCGCCCAGATACGCGACGCTTCGATGAAACCGCTTCCCCAAACAGAACGGTATGACCGATACCAGTACAGCCAGGACGGTCCAGACCCAGGTCCATCGTTTCTCCAGGCCACCCCCTGACGGGGTCCAGGCGTCCAAAAGGCTACTGGCTGCCACGACCAGCGCGGCGAAACTGGTCACCACGGCAAAAGGGGTGTTACCGCCGCGCCACCGTCGGAAGCGTGCGGCCGCATTGAGGGCCTTCGGAAACATGGCCTCAGACTTCCACAACCCGGACGTCAGGACACCAAGGTGGCGTGAGGTTCGGAAAAACCCTGAGATTTAGCCTGGGCAGAATATTTCACGTCGGCGAGCCGCGGGGGCGGTGGGGCAATTCTGGCAGTAGTACTGAACCGCTTGTGCATCTGCAGGTCGCCGACTGTATCGGAACGGTGGGGTCGAGGTGGCGTCGGCGAACTTCTGGGCGGCCGGCTCGAGAACATGTTGGCTCATTTCGGGTACGTCCCTTCAGATTGGGTCGGGGTCGAGGTGCTGCCTCAGCGGGTTCGCGCTCGATGCCCGAGCGCCGGACTTCTGGTGATCAGACCGCAGAGGGCCTGTCGGGCGGGCTCAAAGACCTGACCGCACGCCGACGAGTTGTGTGACGGCTTGTATGACGGGGCGGCGGCAGGGGCGCCATCGAAATCGGGCTCGCTCTTCGTGGCCGGGCTCATGCTCGTCGTGCCCCCGCACGGCAGCAGGTGATGCGGTTGCGCTGTCCGACCGCAGGCCCGGCGAAGTGCTCGGACAGGGGAGTGCTGCGGAGTTGCTTCTTGCTGATAGAGCTTCTATGCCAACATGTTCCGCGAATCTACCAAATGACTAATGGCTGATGAGGATCAGTACGGGGTCGGTGCGAAACAGCTCGGGAAAGCGGTCCATGAGGTTCTGCACCTTGGGTAGGTCGTGAGCGATGATGTAGGGATAGTCCAGGTTGGAGTTCAAGAAGTCTTGGTGGTAATCCTCAGCCGGGAAGAATTCGGTGTTCAACTCGACAGTTGTCACGATGGGGTTTGAAAATATTCTGTCCTGTGTCAGCTGATCTACGTACGCCTGAACGGTGCGTTGCTGTTCAGGAGACTGAGTGAAGATTGCTGATCGATATTGGCTGCCGACGTCCGGTCCCTGCCGATCGAGCTGAGTGGGGTCATGAACTACCGAAAAGAAAATCTGCAGTATCTGCTCGAGCGTGATTTGTGCCGGGTCGAAGGTAATCGCCACTGATTCGGCGTGTCCGGTGGCACCAGTGCTCACCGCGTCGTAATTCGCTGTGTCCGCGGCGCCGCCCGTATAGCCGGACTCCGCCCTGCTGACACCCATGACGTGCTCGAACACTCCTTGGACGCCCCAGAAACAGCCGCCTGCCACCACCACGGTCTCGGTGCCACCGACCGGGGCCAACGGCAGGGGGGCCTCACGCGCTGGGATCGTTGACGGCCCAGCGGCGGCCTTCGGAGAGGTCGTAAGCGATGCGGTACCAATGGGTTCGGGCGCGTCTACGGTCTCGGT
>JBBSRY010000195.1:0-5394 GCA_038242595.1 Mycobacteriales bacterium | reverse complement strand
GGCAGGGAGGCGGCGCCGAGCACTCCCGTGGTGTCCATCAACGGGAACAGCTGTTGCGCCTCGGCAGCGGAAAGTTCTTCCAATGGCAGACCGAATGTCTTGGCCCAGCTCATTTGCCGACGGATCTCCTCCAAACGCTCCGGGCTGGAGGCCAGCCTGATTCCGCCACTCTCCACCCAACTCGGCGAGTGCTCGGTCTGCTGCAACTTCCGGTAGAGCTCGACGGAGTACATATTCATCTTGGTCAGCGTCGGGTCCGACCGCAGCTGCCCGACGAGCCCAGCGGAATGGAAGGTGGAACCGCTGGTGAGTTCGTTGCGGTCAACGAGCGCCACGTCCTTTTCACCTGCCTCGGCCAGATGGTAGGCAACGCTGGCGCCACCGACACCGCCCCCGATGATGACGATCCTGGCCCGTGTCGGCAGCTCACGCTCCGACACCGCGGCAGCTGCGGATGGCTGGGTTTCAGGCTGCATGCTCTTCCTTCGGAGTGCTGTCGAGATGGCCCCTCCACGCTAGCGACATCCGGCTTTGCGGTCTAGACCGAATGTTTCAACGGCCCGAGTTCGTTTTGGGTCTAGACCATATGGTCATCTCTGACTTAGCATCTCGCCAACGACATTTGCTCACCAGGGCATCCGCGCGTCATTTCTCGCTTTGGAGGGTGCAGACGTGAATCAGTCCAGCACCTTCACGGTGCCGCTGGAAACCGCTGCTTTGTTGGACGCGGTACCGGCGCTTGCCGGAGACCGGGTCGTTTCCTGCCTACCCGGTGGTCTGACCAATCTCAATTACAAGGTCGAGACAGCTCAGGGCATTTTCGTCGCGCGGGTTTCCAGTCCCGAAACCTCACTACTGAGCATCAATCGGCAATCCGAATACTTCAATTCGGTCGCCGCTGCATCCGCACGGGTCGCCCCTGATGTGGTCGATTACCTGGCCGGACGGGGACTGCTGGTGATTCGCTATATCAACGGACAGACCTACACGCCAAGCGATGTCGGCGCCAACCTGAACAAAATCGCGGCACTCTGCCGTCAACTGCACCAGGGGCCACGGTTCGCCGCTGACTTCGACATGTTCGCCATTCAGCGCTTCTATCTGCAGACGGTGCAACAACGCGGTTTTCGGTTACCTGCCCGATATCTCGTGTTCACGCCAATGGTCGCAATGATGAGGCAATCTCTCAATGCTTATCCGGTCAACACGGTCCCCTGCCACAACGACCTGCTGGCGGCCAATTTTATCGACGACGGGACCAGGCTGTGGCTGATCGACTATGAGTACGCCGGCAATAACGACCCCTGTTTTGAACTTGGCAATATCTGGAGCGAATCGACGCTGGCGGAGGATCAACTGGTCGAACTGGTCGATTCTTACTATGGCCAACACCGGCCGGCCCTGGTAGCGCGAGCCAGACTGCAGGCGATGCTAGCGCAGTACGGGTGGATGTTGTGGGCCAGCATTCAGGACGGAATCAGCCAAATGGACTTCGATTTTTGGTCCTGGGGTTTGGAGAAGTACGAACGGGCCGTCGAGGGATTCGACAGCCCGCAGTTCCGGGCGTTACTGGAAGTGGCCGCCCAACCGCATTGATCTGTGTTCTTCCCACCGGGCGGCCTCGACTGCCTCACATCAAGAAGGAGTGCTGGTGTCCACAACCAATGAAATGACCGAGGACGAAAGACATCTCGCGTCGCTCGGCTATACCCAGGAGCTCACCCGGTCCTGGTCCGGCTTCTCGAACTTCGCCATCTCGTTCTCCATCATTTCGATCCTGGCCGGTTGTTTCACCAGTTTCGGTCTGGGTTGGAACAATGGTGGTCCGGCCGCAATTGCCTGGGGTTGGCCGATCATTGCCTCGTTCATCCTGATCATCGGATTCTGTCTGTCCGAGTTGGTGTCGGCCTACCCGACCTCGGGTGGAATCTATTGGTGGGCAGCCAAACTCGGTGGGCCCAAGGCAGGTTATTACGCGGGTTGGCTCAATCTCATCGGTCTGATCGCCATCGTCGCCTCAGTCGGTTACGGCTGCGCGACATTCCTGGATCTCACTCTTGGCGTATTCAGCGAATCTTGGGCCGAGAGTTATTCACTGACCAGAGTGTTCATCATGTTCCTGGCTGTGTTGGCGATTGCGTCCGTGATCAACATCTTCTCCAGCAACCTGCTGGCAGTCATCAATAACATCTCCGTCTGGTGGCACGTTTTCGGCGCTGCCGCCGTGGTGCTGATCCTGATCTTCGTCCCGGATCATCACGCATCACTGACCCAGGTGTTCACCACCACCGTGAACAACACCGGCTTCTTCGACGGCGCGACCAGCGGACCCGGATTCCTGTTCTACGTGCTCCCGATGGCCGCAATCCTCACTCAGTACACGATCACCGGCTACGACGCCTCGGCACATCTGTCCGAAGAGACCAAAAGCGCCGCCAATGCCGCGGCCAAGGGGATCTGGCAGTCGATTTTCTACTCCGCCATCGGCGGCTGGATTCTGTTGCTGGCGTTCTTGTTTGCGGTCCAGGATGTCGAAGGTGTTTCTGCCGCGGGCGGGGCGGTGGCAGAAATCTTCAACCAGGCGCTCCCCACCTCGATCGCCGGCATCGTGCTCTTGATCTCGGCAGCCGGACAGTTGTTCTGCACGATGGCCTGCATGACGTCGGCGTCCCGGATGCTGTTTGCCTTCAGCCGCGACGGTGCCGTTCCCGGGTCCAAACTGTGGTCGACGCTGAGCAAGAACAAGGTGCCGGCCAACGGTGTCATCCTGGCCGCCGTGGTTGCCGCGTTGATCACCCTGCCCGCGCTGGTACCGGTCGATATCGGCGGTGCACCGGTGCCGGTTGCCTTCTTCGCGGTGGTCTCCATCGGTGTCGTGGGACTGTACATCTGCTTCGCGATTCCGATCTACTACCGATGGAAGCAGGGCGCCGACTTCAAGGTGGGCGCCTGGAATCTGGGCAATAAGTACAAATGGATGGCCCCGGTGGCGCTCATCGAAATTGCGATTACCTCGTTGGTGGCGCTGTTCCCGACCAACTCCGGCGGTGTCCCGTGGCTCGACGGCTTCGAATGGAAATTCGTCAACTACACTCCGATCCTCGTCGGAGGTGCGTTGATCATCCTGTTCATCTACTGGCACATTTCGGCAAAGCATTGGTTCACCGGGCCGAAGAGCACGCTGAACAAGCCGGTAGATCCCACTTCCTAGTACCGTGTCGACCTGTCGAGACCGACCGATTTCCCCGGTTAGTCTCGACAGGCTGGATGCGACGTTTCCGTTACCGTTCGATCAAAGGCAGGACTTATATGACCGACCACCCCCGTAGCCCCCGGATGCTCACTATTGATGCTCTTCGAGACCTGATCGAAGACGGCACCATCGATACGGTGGTCGTCGCCTTCACCGATATGCAGGGGCGACTGCAGGGAAAACGATTGCATGCCGCACACTTTCTCAACGATGTCCTTGGTCATGGCACCGAGGGTTGCAACTACCTGCTCACCGTCGACGTAGAAATGAACACCATTCCCGGCTATGCCATCACCTCCTGGGAAAAAGGTTATGGCGACATGGTTTTCGCCATTGATCTGGACACCATTCGGCTCCTGAGCTGGGTCCCTGGAACTGCAATGATCCAATGCGACCTGACCTGGTTGGACGGCACCGCTGTTGCGCCGAGCCCACGTTCGGTGCTGGCCAAGCAGGTCGCGAGGGCAGCAGAAAAGGGCTTCCGCGCCTTCGCTGGGACGGAGTTGGAATTCATCGTCTTCGAGGACACCTACGAGGAGGCGTGGGATGCCAACTATCGCGATCTGACCCCGGCCAATCAGTACAACGTCGACTATTCGATCCTGGGTACCAGCCGAGTTGAGCCGCTCCTGCGCGACATCCGCAATTCGATGTATGACGCCGGGTTGACCGTCGAGTCGGCCAAGGGTGAGTGCAACCTCGGTCAGCATGAGATCACCTTCCGCTTCGCCGAAGTGATCACCACCGCCGATGATCACTCCGTCTACAAGAACGGGGCGAAGGAGATCGCCGCCCACCACGGCCGTTCGCTGACCTTCATGTCAAAGTTCAACGAGCGCGAGGGCAGCTCCTGCCATATCCACCTTTCGCTACGAGGGTTGGACGGCGAACTGGTGTTTGTCGACCCGCAGACCAAGGGGCGCAGCGTCCTGTATGAACAATTTATTGCCGGCGTCCTGGCGACCATGCGTGAGTTCACCCTGCTGTACGCACCAAATATCAACTCCTACAAGCGATTTGCGCTCGGTTCCTTTGCGCCGACCACCGTCGCCTGGGGATTGGACAATCGGACCTGCTCAGTCCGGCTGGTCGGGAACGGTCAGGCGGCGCGGCTGGAAAACCGTCTTCCCGGCGGCGATGTCAACCCCTATATGGCCATCGCAGCAATGATGGCCGGCGGTATGCACGGCATCGAGAACGAACTCGAACTCGAAGAAGCAACAGCCGGAAATGCCTACACCTCCGGCAAGCCGACGGTGCCGACCACACTGCGCGAGGCCCGCGACCTTTTCAACTCCTCGACCATCGCCCGGGCCACTTTGGGCGATGACGTGGTGGACCACTACGTTCATGCTGCCGATACCGAGTTGACCGCCTTCGAGGCAGCCATCACCGACTGGGAACTCCGACGCGGATTCGAGCGCCTCTGACCCGACGTTGATCCAGACCCGCCGTTGATCCAGACCCGCCGTTGATCCAGCGGAGTCCAGCCCGCAGTGTGTAGTTCCCAGGCACCACAAATGAAAGGCAGTACCAGATAGTGAGTTACCAAGCCGGTGGTGTTTTCACCACCATCAATCCCGCCACCGGCGCCTCCTTCCGAGATGTCGCTTTGGCCAGTGCCGAGGAAACCGACGCTGCGATCGAGCGAGCCGCTGCGGCCTTCCAGTCCTGGCGGGCGGTCACCCCCGGCGAACGGGCCAGATTATTACGATCCTTTGCCAATGTGGTCGAGGCACACCTGGATGAGTTGGCCGAACTCGAGGTTCTGAACGCCGGACACACGATCGGCAACGCCAAGTGGGAGGCCGGCAACGTTCGCGACGTGCTCAATTACTACTCGGCATCGCCGGAACGGATGTCCGGGCGGCAGATCCCGGTTGCCGGCGGTCTGGACGTCACGTTCTACGAACCGCTGGGTGTTGTCGGCATCATCGTGCCGTGGAACTTCCCGATGCCGATCGCCGGTTGGGGATTCGCCCCGGCGCTGGCGGCCGGCAACACCGTCGTCCTCAAACCGGCCGAAGTAACCCCATTGACGGCCATCCGGCTGGGCGAACTGGCGCTGGAGGCCGGCATCCCGGAAGGTGTCTTCACCGTGATCCCCGGCAAGGGATCCATTGTCGGGCAACGCTTTGTTG
>JBBSRY010000194.1:0-5399 GCA_038242595.1 Mycobacteriales bacterium | reverse complement strand
CAGTTGCACCAGTGGGTAAGTGAAGAAGAACCGGCCACTGGTGGCCGGCGAATTCAAGACGAGAGAAGGAAGCTGAAATCATGAGCGAGGATCGACTTGAGGATTTGACGGCGGCCGGAGTTTCGCTCTGGCTCGATGACCTTTCCCGCGACCGGATCAAGACCGGCAATCTGGCAGATCTCATTGCCACCAAACACATCAGTGGTGTCACCACGAACCCGACAATCTTCGCCGGCGCCATCAGCAAGGGCGCCGCCTACGAAGAGCAGGTGGCCATCCTGGCCGCGACCGGCAAGACGGTTGACGAGACCGTCCGCATTCTGACCACCGACGACGTCCGCGATGCGTGCGACATCTTCGCCGAGGTCTTTTCCGCCACCGGCGGTGTTGACGGTCGGGTATCCATCGAAGTCGAACCGGGGATGGCCCGCGATACCGATGCCACCACCACTCAGGCCAGCGAATTGGCCACCACGGTCAACCGGCCGAACGTATTTATCAAGATCCCCGCCACCGTAGAGGGACTGGACTCCATCACCGCCACCTTGGCGGCCGGAATCAGCGTGAACGTCACTTTGATATTCTCGCTGGAGCGCTACGCCGCCGTCATCGAGGCCTTCATCGCAGGCATTGCGCAGGCCAAGGCCAACGGTCACGAGATCGACAAACTGCACTCGGTCGCCTCCTTCTTCGTCTCCCGGGTGGATTCGGAAATCGACAAACGACTGGACGCCATCGGTACCCCAGAAGCGTTGGCCCTCAAGGGTAAAGCCGCAATCGCCAACGCACGATTGGCCTATGAACTCTTCGAACAGCGTTTTGCCGCCGACGACTGGGCATCCCTGGCCGAAGCAGGCGCGAATGCGCAGCGGCCACTCTGGGCCTCCACTGGTGTCAAGGACCCGAAGTACGACGACACCCAGTACGTCGTGGAATTGGTCGCTCCCAACACCGTGAACACGGCCCCGGAGAAGACAATCGATGCAGTCGCCGACCATGGTGTGGTTCGGGGCAATACCATCGACGGTACCTACGACGAGGCACGAGAAACCTTCGCAGCTCTGGAGAACGCCGGCATCGATCTGGATGACGTCTACCAGGTTCTCGAGGACGAAGGAGTTTCCAAGTTCATGGTTTCCTGGAACGAATTGCTGGAAACGGTGAAAACCGCGCTGGACGAGGCTCACTCCAAGTCATCAGTTTGATTCATCACATTTTTTACCCATGACACACCGGCCGGGCCCCAAAGCTATTGACAGCTTGTGGGTTCCGGCCGGAACTGTTGAAAAGGAACGAGATCCTGAGAGATATGGCCGCGCCCACCAACCCTTTACGCGATCCCCGGGACAAAAGACTCCCCCGGATCGCCGGCCCATCCGGCATCGTCATTTTCGGTGTGACCGGCGACCTCTCCCGTAAGAAGTTGATGCCGGCGATCTATGACCTGGCCAACCGGGGCCTGTTGCCGCCGGGATTCTCGCTGGTGGGTTTCGCTCGGCGTGACTGGGCCAATGAGGACTTCGGTCAGGTCGTTCACGACGCGGTGAAGCAGTATTCACGGACGCCGTTTTCCGAGGAGGTCTGGCGCCATCTGGCCGAAGGTTTCCGGTTTGTGCAGGGCACCTTCGATGACGATGCGGCGTTCGACGTTCTCGCCGCCACCCTGAAGGAACTGGACGAGACCCGCGGCACCGGTGGAAATCATGCCTTTTATTTCTCTATCCCGCCAAGCTCCTTCCCGGTGGTGTGCAAGCAGTTGGCCCGCTCCGGCCTGGCTGAGCACAAACTGGACGAATGGCGTCGAGTGGTCATCGAAAAGCCCTTCGGACACGATCTGGCCAGCGCGCAGGACCTCAATGCCGTGGTCAATTCGGTGTTCCCACCGGAGTCGGTATTTCGTATAGACCACTACCTGGGCAAGGAGACGGTTCAGAATCTGTTGGCTCTTCGCTTTGCCAATCAGCTCTTCGAGCCGATTTGGAATGCCCATTACGTCGATCACGTACAGATCACCATGGCCGAGGACATCGGTATCGGTGGCCGGGCCGGCTACTACGACGGTATCGGGGCAGCCCGGGATGTGATCCAGAATCACCTGATCCAGCTGCTGGCCCTCACCGCGATGGAAGAGCCGGTTTCTTTTGATCCCAAGGATCTTCGGATGGAGAAGACCAAGGTTCTGTCCCAGGTTCAGCTACCCAAGGATCTGTTGGCCTCTACCGCGCGCGGGCAGTACACCGGCGGTTGGCAGGGCGGCGCCAAGGTGATGGGGTACCTGGAAGAAGACGGCATCTCTGCTACCTCCACCACCGAAACCTACGCGGCGATCAAGGTTCTCGTCGATACTCGTCGTTGGGCCGGCGTCCCGTTCTACCTGCGTGCCGGCAAGCGCCTCGGTCGACGGGTCAGCGAAATCGCCATGGTCTTCAAACGTGCTCCGCACCTTCCGTTCTCGCACACCGACACCGAAGAACTCGGCGCGAACGCGTTGGTGATTCGGGTGCAGCCGGATGAGGGCATCACCATCCGATTCGGCTCCAAGGTGCCCGGGCCCAGCATGGAGGTCCGCGATGTCAGCATGGACTTCTCCTACGGGCAGTCCTTCACCGAAGCCTCGCCCGAGGCCTACGAACGACTGATCCTGGATGTGCTGCTCGGCGAACCGTCCCTGTTCCCGCAGGACGAGGAAGTCGAACTGTCCTGGAGGATTCTGGACCCGATCGAAAAGGCTTGGGGTCGTAAGGGTTCCAAGCCGGATGAGTATGCGGCCGGGACCTGGGGTCCACCGTCGGCCGACGCCATGATGGCCCGCGATGGCCGCGTCTGGCGCCGACCATGACGAGCCATCTTCCCCCTTACCTCGAATCACCCTGGAGCCACCGATGATCATTGATCTGCCCTCCACCACCACCTCGGCGATCAACAAGTCGCTGGTCAGCCTGCGCGAGAAAGGTGGCGCCGTCACCACCGGTCGGGTGCTGACCATGGTCATCGTCACCGACGAAGGTGCATCCGAGGAATCGATCGCTGCGGCCAATGAGGCATCATTCGAGCATCCTTGCCGAGTCATCGTCATCGCCAAGGGGTCTCGCCGCGGTGCTCCACGACTTGACGCCCAGATCCGGGTTGGCGGTGACGCCGGTGCCAGCGAGGTCATCGTGCTGCGGCTCTTCGGTGAACTGGCTGATCACGGTGCATCGGCGATGGTTCCGCTGCTGCTGCCCGACGCCCCCGTTGTCGCCTGGTGGCCAGGTGCGTCGCCGGCCATCCCGGCCGATGACCCCATCGGCAAACTGGCCCAACGCCGGATCACCGATGCTGCCTCCGCCGCGCGTCCGTTGGCCGCGATGGCCAGTCGCGTCGAGTCCTACCGCCCCGGTGATACTGATCTGTCCTGGACCCGGCTGACCACCTGGCGTGGGCTGCTGGCCGCCCTTCTCGATCAGCCACCGCACGAGTCCATCCAATCGGTGACGGTTGCCGGCGCGTCGGACTCCCCCTCCACCGATCTGATGGCCGGTTGGCTGGCGCTGCGGTTGAAGGTTCCGGTGAAGCGGACCAAGGCCAGGGCGGGCGCCGGGATGCAAAGTGTGGTGCTGCACCGCAAGTCGGGTCCGCTGAGTCTGAACCGAGACGAGAGCAGCACCGCGACACTGTCCGCACCCGGCCAGCCGGACCGGAATGTCGCGCTACCCCGGCGGAGCCTGCGCGACTGCATTGCCGAGGAACTGCGTCGACTTGATGCCGATGAGGTCTATGAAGAGGTATTGAAAAAGGGACTGCCCAAGGTGGCGGCAGCAGCGAAGTCGGCCAAGAAGCCCACCGCCTCCGCGTTCGTTGGCCGTCCGACCGATGTCAAGGAGGCCAGAGAGGCAGCAAAAGCGGCCGCCGCTGCTAGGACCGTGGTGACAGCGACCCGAGCCAAACGGGCGGCAGGTAAGCCGGCTCCCCGGCCGCGCGCCAGAAAAGCAACCTCATGAGCGCGCCCCAGATACTCATCAGCGCCGACGGCTCGCTGGTGGCCGCCGCGGTGGCCGCTCGGCTGATCACCAAGATGATCGATATCCAGGCGCAGGGACGAATACCGGCCATCGTGCTGACCGGCGGCACTGTCGGGATCGAGTCGCTGGCAGCAATCAATGGCTCGGCAGCTCGCGATGCGGTGGACTGGGGCAAGGTCGAGTTGTTTTGGGGGGACGAGCGTTTTGTTGCCGCTGAATCCCACGATAGGAACGAAAAGCAGGCCAGCGAGGCGTTGCTTGCCGACCTTGCGCTGGACCCGGCGCTGGTGCACGTGATGGCGCCCTCCGACGGCGAGTTCGGCGATGATCTGGACGCAGCTGCTGGTGCCTACAGCGATCTGGTCGCCGGTCGTACGTTCGACGTCACCCTGCTCGGGCTGGGGCCGGACGGCCATGTTGCTTCACTTTTTCCCGGGCATCCCGGGCTTTGCCTCACCGCACCCGCACTGGCGGTCCGTAACTCGCCGAAACCCCCGCCGGAACGCATTTCGCTGTCCTTGGACACCATCAGAAATTCGACCGAGGTGTGGATCGTCACAGCCGGTTCCGGTAAGGCAGACGCGGTACGGCAGGCCTTCAACGGCGCTACCGAGGTGGCCATACCCGCAGTGGGAGCTGTTGGTAGAGAACGCACACTATGGATGCTGGACGCAGCGGCGGCTGTGAGCTTGCCCTCGTCGGTTTTATCCGGCCCCCGCGCCTGACATGCTTGACCCGCGATCACCTGGAAGGTGAGCGCGTGGATGCGAGCGGGGAGCGTCCCCGTTTGTGACCAGCACCGAATCAAGTGGATTCGACGCTGGATATTCCTCAAGGAGGAGGATCAATGACGAATGCTCCGGTCAAGGTCACCGTCACCGGTGCAGCGGGACAGATCGGCTATGCGCTGCTTTTTCGCATCGCCTCCGGGCAGATGCTCGGACCCGACACCCCTATCAAGCTGAGCCTGCTGGAGATCACTCCCGCGCTGCGAGCGGCCGAGGGTACCGCGATGGAACTGGACGACTGCGCGTTCCCGCTCCTGGAGAGTATCCAGATCACCGACGATGCCGATAAAGCTTTCGACGGCACCAATGTCGCCCTCCTGGTCGGTGCACGCCCCCGCGGACCCGGCATGGAGCGTGGTGATCTGCTCGCTGCCAACGGCGGCATCTTCAAGCCCCAGGGCTTGGCGATCAACAACAACGCCGCGGACGACATTCGCGTGCTGGTGGTCGGTAACCCGGCCAACACCAACGCTCTCATCGCGCAGCAGAACGCTCCCGACATCCCGGCGAACCGGTTCAGCGCCATGATGCGCTTGGATCACAACCGGGCGCTGAGCCAGGCCGCTCAGAAGTTGGGTGTTTCGGTCTCCGATATCAGCAATATGACGAT
>JBBSRY010000193.1:0-5410 GCA_038242595.1 Mycobacteriales bacterium | reverse complement strand
CTCGATCGAACTCATCCCGGCTGAGGCGTCGACGACGAAAGTGATCACTGGCCCCGGCGGGGTCACCGGCGCCGTGCCCACCTCGGCGCTCGTCGTGGTCGCGGCCGACTCGCCGGGTTCGGAAGTTGGTGACGGATCTATAGCTTCCGTTGCCTCGGTGGATGCCGCCGCATCGGTGGACGTCGGCTCTGTGGTTCCCTCTGATTGCGGGTCCGGTGACGGCTCGGCCATCGGAAGAGAGGCCAGAATGGTGGCCATCTCGGAGGCCACCGCACTGCCCGCGCCCGGGTATTGCGTCACCGCGGTCGATGGATCCACGCCATGCGCTGCGGGTGCGGGCGTCAAACCCGCCACCCGAAAACCCGCCTGCTGGAACATCAGCAGAGCCTCGTCCTTGGCCAGGAACGAGATGAACGCCGACGCCCCGTCCTGCACGGTGTTATCCACCCAGGGTGCGGACAATCCGACTGCGGTGATGGAGTAACCGACAGCGGCGCCCACCGGGTAGACGGCGCTCAAGGCATCACCATTGTCAGTATTGAAAATGTTCAGATCCCGCTCCGCGACCGGAACTGCGGAGAAATCGGCGGTGCCATCGGTCAGTGCTGATAGGGCTGAGCGCACCCCGGAAGTAGCAACCGCCATCGCTGCCACCTCTGCCAGCTGAGCCCTACCGGCGGTCAGATTTGCCGCCGTCAAGGCTTTGGTGTCGGTGCCGGATTTGGCCAGCACAGATTGCAGTGCAAAGAAACTGGCGGGATCGGACTGCGGATCGGCCAGACCCAACCGAAGGCCAGGAGCGGTCAGAGCAGACCAGGTGAGGGGAGTGCTGAGTGCTTTTGAGTCGGCTTCGTCCATCGCCAGCACCACGGGTGAGGTGGCCAGCGGATCCGGCGTCATCCCAGCCGTCATGGTTGGCCGGGCAGCGGTGAGATCAGCAATGGCGCCTGCACTATCCGGAACCCAGACAGCAGGAGCCGGCGTGGACTGACCCCAGCCCCCGGCCAGAGCGGTCGCCGCCGCCGCCGAATCCAACTCGGTCACATTGACCGACAGGCAGGCGCCGCGAGCCTGGGCGTTGGTGGTGTTGTAAACAGTGGCCACGTCGGTGACCACCTTGGCCGCCTCCGGTCCGGCTACCACCTCGACGGTGCGCGCGCTGGTGCAGGAGGCGTCGGTGGGAGCGGCGTCATTTTCCAGGAAGGTGAAGTAAGAGATCAACAGTCCGCCGATGATCACAACGGCCAACCCGGTCACGATCGGCCACGCGGCTATTCCCCGTCGGCGTTGCTCATCGGCGTGGCGGCCCATCCCCTACCTTTCAGTTGCGAATCAGGTCTGACGTGCTGTTGATTCGTTCGTTCGGTTTCGACTGTTTCGGTCGATGAGGCCATCCAATCGACGTCATCAATCCGATGTCATCCATTCATGGTCCGACTCACCACTGTATGACAGTGATTGTCCCCTTCGCCGGTCGAGGACATCGCAACCGGCCCTCCGGATTCGAGTTCGTCATCGATTTCATCCATTCAGCGCCGAGTTTCGGGTCTGCCTCCGGTCTGGGTCCAGAGCAATGTGACTTCGGTCAAGGCAGGGGTACCGGTACGGGTCTGATGGGGGATATCCCCGATTTCTCACCGATCCGGGCCTTGATGGTGGAAGCTGGCGACATCACCTGACACCATGGACCGTGACACCAATGCAAACTGACGTGGAAAAATGACATGAATACCTACCGGTGGTTCATGCTGTAGTCCGCCGTGCATTTGATTGACTTGAAGTGATGTGCGCTTGAGCATGTGTCAGATGAAAGAAACGTGAGAGGAACACCACCGATGGCAAACCCGTTTGTGAAGGCTTGGAAGTACCTGATGGCGTTGTTCTCTTCCAAGGTGGATGAGTACGCCGATCCCAAGGTGCAGATCCAGCAGGCGATCGAGGATGCCCAGCGTCAGCATGCGGCGCTGTCCCAGCAGGCCGCTGCGGTCATCGGAAATCAGCGTCAGCTGGAAATGAAACTGACCCGCCAGATGGGTGAGGTGGAGCGTTACCAGGCATCGGCTCGCCAAGCCCTGGTGCTTGCTGATGAGGCTCGCGCCAAGGGCGACGTGGTGAAGGCCGGCGAGTACGAGCAGACCGCCACCACCTTTGCCACCCAGCTGGTTGCTGCCGAGGGGCAGATGGAAGACCTGAAAAAGATGCACGATCAGGCTCTGCAGGGGGCTGAGCAGGCGAAGAAAGCTGTCGAGAACAACGCCATGCAACTGCAGACCAAGTTGGCCGAGCGCACCAAACTGCTTTCGCAGCTGGAGCAGGCCAAGATGCAGGAGCAGGTTTCCGCCTCGCTCAACTCCATGTCGGAGTTGGCCGCGCCCGGCACCACTCCGAACCTGAACGAGATTCGCGACAAGATCGAACGTCGCTACGCCAACGCACTTGGTTCGGCGGAACTTTCGCAGAACTCGGTGCAAGGACGCATGCTCGAGGTCGAGAAATCCACGTTGGATATGGCAGGCAGCTCGCGGCTCGAGCAACTGCGGATGCAGCTGCACCCGGAATTGGCGAGCCAGCAGGCTCGGGCGATCGACTCTGGTGTGCCGGTCGTCGGCCCGTCCACCATCAAGACCCCACCGGTGGCCAATCCGATCCAGCAGCCGAACCCGCAAGGCTGATCTCTGGTCGATTCCAGAGCAGTTCGGACGGGCTCGCCTCGGCCATCGGTGTCTTCACCGCGGTCGGAGTGGGTCCGTCTGTAGTTTGGAGATATTCCGTTCGCTTGCCCTGTTGGTAATCCTGATCCCGAAGTGAGTCTGTTCGCGATGCGTAGAGCAATTGTCCGAGCTTTGGTGGCGAAGGCGGCCACCGCGGGCAAGCATGAGGTGGTCGGGCAGGTGACCTCTGCCGCGGGGGAGATCCTGCGGGTCCGGCGTGATCCGGCAGTGGTCGCGCAGCGCAGGTTACGGGCCGCTAAGAGAAGAACCACCCTCTGGTCGGTGGGTGCGGCGTTTCCATCGGCCGGGTTGGCCACTACCTTTCTCGGAAAGCCGGCCGCATTGGCGCTGGAGGGTTTCGCGCTCGGTCGGACAATCCTGTACGCGGCCGTCCTGCTGTTGTGTCTGTACGGGGTAATCCGCGGGGTCCAAGATATTCGCGCCCGCAACCGCGTGATCCGGGAACTACCGCCGCCGCCGCCGCATCGGCCGACCGTGAGCCCGAAGATCCGCGACCAGATGAACAAACTCGGAGGCTACAGCGATGGTTTACGACAACTGGCGGCGATGACCGGGGTTGATCGTGATACGGATGTGGCCAGGGAATTACGGCGCGACATCATCGTGGCTGCAGACGCTGCCGAACGCACTTTGCGGCGTCGGGCCGCTGAACTGAGCGGTATTCATGAGGCGATCAAGGGCACACCGCGCGAAGCGGTGGCCGGATTGCAGCAGATGGCCGGTCAACTCACGGCCGAGATCACCGCCGGTGTGACCGCCTACGGAGATTTGGTCTCGGTGGCCAGCGAAATCGTGGTTGCGGCGAATGCCCTGCGTAGCAACAGTATTGCGCTGCAAGATCCCACCGATCAGCTTCGAGGGCTGGCCATGGGAATGCGAGAGTTGGCCGGTTCCTGATTCCTGGTGCCGGCGGTATTCGGCGCGTTCTATTGGCGATTCCGATTGCGCCAGGAGCGGACCAGCAATAGCAGGACGGTGAGCATCATGACGATGAAAATGATCTGGACCAGCGGTGAGTTCAGGTCGGTGATGTTCATCAGTCCAGTCTCGCAGCCGGTGACAGACTTGAGGTACACGTCAGTGTCGGTGCCTGCCGGTAAGCTCGCCCCGTGCGTATGACTGAGTTCCGGTTGCTGATGGAGACCTTCTTCGGGCCGCAACGCGCACCTTCGGTAGCGCAGGATCACGTGTTCGGTGCACTGAGCGGGTTGACCGCCAATCAGGCGCTGCGTTCCGGATTTGATGCGCGCGACGTGTGGTTCGCCGTCTGTGACGACTTCGAAATCCCGGATAACCTGCGCTGGGGTTTACCCGACTGACCTGCCGTTTTACCCGGCCCTCGGATGTTGACCGGCAGATATTTCACGACACGCCGCATTCGATGTTGGCAGCTCGAACACCTGTACGCCTACAGTTGTCCACAAGGGGTCAAGTATCCACATTTCGCCACGCTTCAAGGTGACTGTCGGTGCCTGCGCCTAGCCTTCAGGCATAACACGAACACCACCACGGCAGGGCACTCCGGCCGACACATTGACACCAAGATGGAAAGGTACGGGTAGGCCATGGCGGCAGCACCTGATCGCGAAAAAGCACTGGGAATTGCACTTGCCCAGATTGAGAAGCAGTTCGGCAAGGGCTCGGTCATGCGTCTGGGAGATGAGACCAGGGCGCCGATCGAGGTCATCCCCACCGGTTCGATCGCGCTGGATGTGGCGCTGGGAATTGGCGGGCTGCCACGCGGCCGCGTTATCGAGATCTACGGACCCGAGTCTTCCGGTAAGACCACTGTGACCCTGCACGCGGTGGCCAGCGTGCAGGCGGCCGGCGGTATCGCCGCCTTCATTGACGCTGAGCATGCACTGGATCCGGATTATGCCAAGGCACTCGGGGTGGATACCGATGCATTGCTGGTTTCACAGCCCGATACCGGTGAGCAGGCGTTGGAGATTGCGGACATGCTGATCCGCTCCGGTGCCATCGATCTGGTCGTCATCGACTCCGTCGCCGCGCTGGTACCGCGAGCGGAAATCGAAGGCGAGATGGGTGATAGCCACGTCGGCCTGCAGGCCCGGTTGATGTCGCAGGCGCTGCGCAAGATCACCGGTGCACTCAGCAACACCAACACCACGATGATCTTCATCAACCAGCTGCGCGAGAAGATCGGCGTCATGTTCGGGTCCCCGGAAACCACCACCGGCGGTAAGGCGCTCAAGTTCTACGCCTCGGTCCGCCTGGACATCCGGCGTATCGAGGCCCTGAAGGACGGTACCGACGTGGTTGGTAACCGGACCAGGGTCAAGGTCGTGAAGAACAAGGTGGCCCCGCCGTTCAAGCAGGCCGAATTCGACATCATCTACGGCCATGGCATCTCACGCGAGGGCAGCCTTATCGACATCGGCGTGGATAACAACCTGGTGAAGAAGTCCGGCGCCTGGTTCACCTACGACGGAGACCAGCTGGGCCAAGGCAAGGAAAACGCACGCAAGTTCCTGCGCGACAACCCGGACCTCGCCAACGAGCTCGAGCGCCAGATCCTCGAGAAGCTTGGAATCAACCAAGAGCCCGAGGTGGACGGCGGGGATACCTTGCGCGTGGTTGAAGGATCCTAATCCAGTGAGCACCAGCAAAGACCAGGGCGGTTCGTCCGGTTCCCCGAAGGGAACCGAACGGCCGCG
>JBBSRY010000192.1:0-5430 GCA_038242595.1 Mycobacteriales bacterium | reverse complement strand
CCGCGCTCGAACGATGCCATCCCGCGGGAGGCAAAGAGCGTCCCGACCAACACCACAATTCCGCACGGGAATAGCGGCATCAATCCGATTCCTCACGAAAAACCGGTGACGGCCACTACAAAGCCGGCGATGGTGATCGGCAGATTCGCAATGAGACAGCCACATTCGCGACCTACCTGATTCCCGGCCGGCCGTGGTCTCGCGACGCGCTGGATACCGAACCAGCTCGCAGTGACGTTAGTTCGTTCACGGCTGTCATCTTTGTGTCCGGTGAGTAACCCATTGTTACCAAGGCCGCTTATATTGCTCATGATTTTGACTCTGGTGATCGGTGGCGTTGGTGACAGTGGTGCCCGCACCAGATATCAGCGCAGGTTAACCCCCGATTCGACGTGGTGAGGGTCGAAAGGCGCGAAAGCACGACCAACCATATGCGCCGAATGCCGCACAGTTCTAAGCTCACTCACCATGAACGCCAGTATTAAAGCAGACTTCAAGAAGGAGCGCCGGGACCTCTACTCGCCAAGCGCCAAGGATTTCAGCGAGGTGATGGTGCCGCCGATGACGTATCTGGCTGTTGATGGATCCGGAAACCCCAATACAGCACAGTCCTACGTACAGGCAGTTCAGGCGTTGTATGCAACGTCGTACGCCGTAAAGTTCGCCGGTAAAGCCGCTCTCGGACGTGACTATGTGGTCGGTCCCTTGGAGGGATTGTGGTGGGCGGATCGGCTGGACAGCTTTATCGATCGAACCAAGGACGAGTGGCGGTGGACCATGTTAATCCGTCAACCGGATTGGCTCAGCTGCGAGGAACTCACGAACGCGGTTGACACCGCCAGAGCAAAGAAGCATGCAGCTGGGCTGGATTCGATATATGTACTCGACTTGGACGAAGGACGTTCGGTGCAGATCCTGCACGTCGGGAGCTACGACGCAGAGGCGCCTACGTTGGACCGGATGCATCAGGAATATCTGCCCAGCAATGGTTTGACGTTTAACGGCAAACACCACGAGGTCTATTTGTCCGATCCCCGCAAGGTCGTGCCGGAGAAGTTGAGAACCGTCCTGCGTCAACCGGTGAGAGCAATCTCCAACGAGAGCATTCGGCTGCGCAGCACCACCGACGCACGGTCGCCGACTACGTCGCTGCTTGCGCAGTGACCTCGTCAGCCTGCCGACTTCGAACCACCCTGTTCTTTCAATTTCATTTCTGCTTCAAAGACGTGCGGAACCCCGCCGCTGAGTACCGAGCGGACCTTGGCGTCGACGGCTCGAAAGACTTCGTAATATTGCTCGTCGTAGTTCTCTACGATCTGGAAGGTCCACATATCGCGCACCACATCACGTCCGACCAGCACCTCCTCGACCTCGGCGGCTAACTCATCGTGCCCTGCAGTTCGGAGCGCTTCAATTCCCTCTTGCAACTGCAGATCTGCCATCCCGCTCATTCGATGAAACTGATACAGCATTCCTCGGGCATTTTCAATCACCTCGAAGGCGGCCGAGACCTTTCCGACCGCATCTACCTCAGCATCGGAACTTCCCTCGGGCCGCGAGTGGATCACCGACCTGTTCGGGTGGTTGGCCGAGCCATAGGTCGTCCTCAAATCTGATCCGCTGTTTTTCGCCGAGCCGTCCGAGGAGATACTCGAGTCCGACATTGCTGCCCTCCGCCTGTGGTTAACGCCAGCCTGGATCGGACCATCCGATCCGACTTCTGGAGGGCCCTGTACCCAACTGCTGCAGTGTTCAGCCAACCCCGGCCCGGAGTGGCTGACCGAAGATCGCTGCTGTCAATGCATCGACCGGACCCTTGGCTGCCAGTGGATTGGCGACCAGCGCAATCTCGACCTCGCCCAAGTCAGGAAGTCCGAGTGCCGCAGGGAGTTCGATCAGATCAGGCGGAATCACGCTGCGCGACAGAACCGAGATTCCTATCCCGGCACGGGTCGCGGCGAGAATGCCATTGACTTCACGCGTGTTGCAGGTGATCCGCCAGGTCCGTCCGCTCTCCTCCAGCATCTTGATCGCCAACGTGCGGCTCATGCTGGGTGCTTGGTAGGTGATCAATGGGACCGGTCCGTCTGGTTTCAGTTCGGTTCCAGGCAGCCCGACCCAGACAAGCCGGTCTCGGCGCACCACGTGACCATCTCCCTCCCCCGGAATCTGTTTGACGAATACCAGATCCAGATGGCCGGCCCGAAGCCGCTTCACCAGCAAATGACTCTGGGTGACTGTCAGCTCCAGGTTGATCTGCGGATACAACTGACGAAACTCTCGAAGGATTCGCGGCACCTGGGTCTGGGCCAAGTCATCGGCGGCCCCGAACCGAAGCCTGCCCTTCATCGCGGTGCCGGCGAAGTAGTTGGCTGCTTGGTCATTGGCGGCCAGGATGGTGCGGGCGAATCCGGCCATCGCCTCACCGTTATCGGTGAGAGTGACGACCCGTGTATTTCGAAGTATGAGTTGCCGACCGGCGGCGTCTTCGAGCCTGCGGATGTGCTGGCTCACCGTTGGTTGACTCACTCCGAGTTGCAACGCTGCCTTCGTGAAGCTCAGGGTGCGTGCTACTACCAGGAAGGTCCGCAGCAAATCCGGATCGAACATAGCACCACTCATTCACGAAGGTAATCAGACTTATAGGTTCAATTCGTTGAGAGAATGTCCCCACACGTGCGTAATGTCAAGGCCTGAACCCCCACCTATCGAAACCACTTGGCAAGGAAAAGATCCTGCGAACGGCATTGGCCGGCTCAGCCGCCTCCCACCTGCTCCTCGAAAAACCCACCAGTGCATCTAATTCTGCCGTGAGTAAGACTGGCACCCCGAAACGACCATCGTTCAAAGACAGTTTTGTCGCGTTGCGGGTACGCAACTATCGACTGTTTGTGATCTCCCAGATCGTGTCCAACACGGCCCTCTGGATGCAACGCATCGCCCAGGACTGGTTGGTTCTGCGGCTGACCGGCAGCATCACTGCGGTGGGCATCACCGTCGCCATGCAGTTCGCCCCGATACTTTTCTTCGGGCTCTTCGGTGGGGTGATCGCCGATCGTTACCCGAAGCGCACCCTGTTGATCATCACCCAAGCACTGAGCGGAGTTCTTGCCGCAGCTCTGGCTGTTCTGACATTACTTGGCGCCGTTCAGGTTTGGCACGTCTTGGCGATCGCATTCGGTCTGGGAATGGTGATCGTGGTTGATAACCCAGCCAGACAGGCCTTTGTCAGCGAGATGGTCGGCCGCAACTACCTGCGCAACGCAATCAGCCTTAATTCGTCGGTCTTCCAGCTGGGCGGGTTGGTCGGACCCGCGCTCAGTGGGGCGATGATCTATGCAATCGGTGAGGGCTGGTCGTTTGCGATCAACGCGCTGGCGGCGGGTTTTGTGGTCCTGATGGTGTGGCTGATGCGAACATCTGAATTACAGCCGGCTCCGGTGGTGCCGCGGGCGAAAGGCCAATTGCGGGAGGGACTTCGCTACGTTCGGTCCAAGCCAGAAATCGCCTGGACAGTTCTGTTGGTCGGGTTTCTCGGCATGTTCGGGCTGAATATGCCGGTACTGCTGACTGCCTTTTCCTCCATCATCTTCGATGTCGGCCCCAGTGGCCTGGGACTATTCAGTTCACTGCTCGCCATGGGAGCCCTTGGTGGCGCCTTGCTTTCCACCCGAATCAACACCATCCGGCTACGCTCGCTGGTCAGCTATGTCATCATCTTCGGCCTGCTTCAGGCAACCGCCGGCTACGCCCCGAACCGATTGATCTTCTCGACTCTGCTGGTCGGTATCGGATTCATGACACTGATCTTCATCACGAGCGCGAACTCGTTGGTGCAATTACGCTCCAGTCCGTCGCTGCGCGGGCGGGTGATGGCGTTATACGTACTGGTGCTGGTGGGCAGTCAGGCAATCGGTGGGCCGTTGATCGGGCTGGTCAGTGAACACTTGGGCTCCCGGGTTGCCATGGCAGCATCAGGGTTGATTCCAGCTGTGGCCGCTGTTGTCATCGGCCTGATCCTGGCCCATACCGGTCACTTCAAAGTGCAGGTCACGATGCGCCGCGGTTACGGTTGGCGCCTGTTTCATATCGTGCCTCGGGAGTTGCACGCCCCCGGCTGAGCACCAGGTCCCGAACGACACTTTTCACGACCGCGGCATGTGGGCGGTTTCGGATCGAGAATGAGCCAGTCGCACGGCAACTGATCTCGGGCCGCGCTGCCCATAGGACAGTATGGAGCTTTCACCACGTACAAGGGAGTTACCACCATGACCGGCTTTGACCAGGCCACCGCTGTCCAACCCGCCGCTGACGGCACCTTCCAGGTGTTGTTGGACGACAATTGGCAGATCGCCGGCAAGCTCAACGGTGGATACATTCTCGCGCTACTTGGTAGGGCGGTGATTCACACCGCCGGCGCGGATTTTGAGCACCCTCTCGCCGCAAGTTGCCACTACCTGCGGCCGCCGGAGTTCGGTCCTGCGAAGATCATGGTGGAGATTCTGCGGGTCGGCCGCCGCACCCATCAGGCCCGGGCCAGTCTCTTGCAGAATGAAAAACTCTGTGCTGAAGCGCTTATCACCACTGGTCAGCTCACCGGTGACATTGTCTGGGATGACGTGCCGGTCCCGATGATCCCGCCGCTGGCAGAGTGCACCCTGCTCACCACCGAAGGTCCCGGTTTTACCGTACCGATGATGGCGGTGGTGTTGGAACGGCTGGATCCGAGTTGCCTGGGCTGGGCAGTGGGTAAGCCCGCCGGTCGCGGGCTGCTGCAGGGCTGGTTGGAATTCGCCGATGGGCGCGCCGCCGATCCGTTGGCGCTGCTGGCTCTGGTAGATGCACTACCGCCGGCAAGTTTTGACCTGGGGATCGGGGGCTGGGCACCGACGCTGGAGTTGACGTGCCACGTCCGGGCAGTCCCGGCACCAGGCCCGCTGATGGTGCGCCAGCAGGCCAGGCATGTGGCCGGCGGCTGGATGGATGAGGTCTGCGATATCTGGGACAGCACCGGGCGTTTGGTTGCCACAGGTCATCAACTTGCCGGTCTGCGAATGCCTCACAAGGTCTGACAAATCTGCGGAAGGTCTCGCGGCAGCCGATCGCCGGTCACTCACCGGCAGCACGTCATTGAACTACTCGGCCTGCAGGGGGCGCTGTTGGATGGAACGTTTCGCATCCCCATTCTGCGAGCAACTTCATAGCCGGTGGCGAGCCGGGTCGTTCCCGCTATCACGCCATCGGAAGCCAATAGATACGGTGGGAACATGTCACCACACCCGCAGGTCGATCTGAGTTTGTCCCAGTTGGCACGACCCGGAGCGCATCAGGGCCTGATCGCCGGTAATGGTGTGGTGACGACCAGTCAGCCGCTGGCGGCCCAGGTGGGCCTGGATATTCTACGACGCGGCGGCACCGCGGTTGACGCTG
>JBBSRY010000191.1:0-5445 GCA_038242595.1 Mycobacteriales bacterium | reverse complement strand
TTTTTCAGCTCCTATGTCACCGGACTGCTGACCGCGCCCCGAACCGGCGTGCCATGGCGGCGAGGTGGCCGCTACTTCACCATCGCCAACCCCGGTGAACTGGACCAGGACCGGGTGCATACCGCCGACTCCCTGGACGAGCTACTGACCGGCGGCCGAGTATTACTCGACCCGAATACGCTCTCCGACGACGGCACCGTCGCGCTATCCGGTGTTGCCGTTTCCCCTGATGGTTCTCTGATGGGCTATGCGGTGTCCGACGGCGGCAGCGACTGGCTGACACTGAAAGTCATCCGCACCATCGACGGTAAAGATCTGTCAGATGTCATCCCCTGGTGCAAGTGGGCAGTTCCGGAGTGGCTGCCGGACAGTTCCGGCTTCATCTACTGGTCTTATCCGGCGCCGGCGCCCGGCAGCGAGTTGACCGACGCCATGGGCGCGGGTCGGGTGATGTTGCATCGAATCGGGATGCCGGTGAAGTTTGATCAGCAGATCTGGGTTCCGGAGTCGCCGGAGTGGATGGCTGATTTTCATGTGTCCAGCGATGGTCGGTGGTTACTGCTGAGCATTGCTCCCGGAACCGACAGTCGCAGCACGATCAGTGCGATCCGCATCGGTCTGGACAGCCAGGGCATGAAGACACCCAAAGGCGATCTGCTGCAGGTGATACCGGAGTTGACCGACGCCTACGAGGTTGTCGAGTCCGAGGGTGACGTGCTGTATCTGCGGACCGAGGCCGATGCCGGGCGGGGCCGACTGGTCAAACTTGATCTCCTGGATGTGGGTGCGATGTACCAGGTGGTTCCCGAGCATCCCACCGATGTTTTGGTATCGGCCAGTCGGGTAGCCGACCACTTCCTGCTGGTGTGGTCCCACGACGCCGCCCATCGCCTCGAATTGATAGATCTGGACGGAGTTTCGCTGGGTCCGGTGCCATTACCGGGACCGGTCTCGATCGCGGCGGTGAAAGGAGAACCGGGGGAGCCGGAGGTATTCATCGGGTCCGCCTCCTTCACCCGGCCGATGTTGGCCCACCGGCTGGATCTGACCGCGGCCCCGGTCGGGCTGACCGATCTACCCGGGGTCGGTGCGCAGGGCCTCACCGCCACGTCAAGTCGAGTGTTCGCACCCTCCACCGACGGCGCGTTGGTGCCGATGACCTTGGTTCGCCGGGAAGATCTACCGGCCGGACCACGACCACCCCGGCTCGATGGGTACGGCGGTTTCGACGTGCCGGTTCTGCCCACCTTCTCGGCGATGTTTGCCGGTTGGGTGGCAGCCGGCGGAGTACTGGCCGTGGCCAATCTGCGTGGTGGCGGCGAGTTCGGAGTCTTATGGCACGAGCAGGGCATGGTGCACAACAAGCAGCAGGTCTTCGACGACGCCATCAGTTGCGCAGAGTTCTTGCTGACCGAAAATGTTACTGCCCCAGGGCAATTGGCCCTCCACGGTCGATCCAACGGAGGGCTGCTGGTGGGCGCCCTGATGACTCAACGGCCGGACCTCTGGGCGGCAGCACTACCTACCGTCGGCGTGATGGACATGTTGCGGTTCCACCTTTTCACCATCGGCTGGGCGTGGACCACCGACTTCGGCAGCCCGGAGAAGAAGGAAGATTTCGACGTCATCCGGGCATACTCGCCGCTGCACCACCTGAGGCCGGGAGTCACCTACCCACCGACACTGACGTGCACCGGCGACCACGACGACCGGGTGGTGCCGGCGCATTCGCTGAAGTTCGGCGCCCAATTGCAGTACTGCCAGGTCGGGGACAGTCCGGTACTCCTGCGGATCGACACCCGTGCCGGTCATGGCGCCGGAAAACCGGCCCGCGCGCTCGCTGCCGAATACGCCGATCAGTTGGCCTTCGCCGCCGAGCACACCGGTTTGGTACCACCAGCCGTCAGCCGAACCTAGTACTGATGCGGTGAAGCAGGGGTCAGTCCTGCCGGACGTGCTTGTGGTCCTTGGAAGTGCGGTAGACCACCTCGATCAGCACGGCACCAACCGCGCCGACAAGAGCTGCCGCAATGAACTGACCCAAAGTCATGTTGAAGTCGAACACGTCACGACCGATAGGCAGCACGAAAGCCAGTACCGCCAGGGCGACCATCAGTCCGATCAGCGCCGCTTTCCACATCGCGAACGGACGGGCCAGCACGACCAGGATCCAGAAGAATACGGTCAATAGCGCCAAAGTCGCGACGGTGCCCGGTTGCTGGCAGATCGCCGGCATCTGGACGCCCTTGCCGACCGGGCCAGTGCACACCAAGTCGTACTCGGCGCCCACAGACTTGTGGGCGATCAGGTACGAGGCGATAACCGCAGCACCGGCGGTGGCGCCGGCCGGAATGGCAAAACGCAACACCCGCTTGAGGAAACCGGGAATGTAACGGCGCTTGTTCGGCCCCAGGGCCAAAAAGAACGCCGGGATGCCGATGGTCAAAGTGGAGACCAAAGTCAGATGTCGCGGTAGAAATGGGAACGGCACGAACAGGATCGCCGCGGAAATAATGGCGATCAGGCTCATCACATTCTTGGCGACAAACAGGTTTGCCACCCGCTCTACGTTGCCGATCACCCGGCGGCCCTCGGCCAGCACCGACGGCAGATGGGAGAACTTACCGTCCAGCAGGACGAGTTGGGCCACGGCTTTGGTGGCCTGCGCGCCGTTACCCATCGCCACCCCGATATCGGCGTCCTTGAGTGCCAAGGCATCATTCACGCCGTCGCCGGTCATCGCAACCACATGCCCGTTGAGCTGAAGGGCGCCGACCAGGGCTCGTTTCTGTTCGGGGGAGACCCGGCCGAACACCACCGTTTTCTCGACGATTTCTCGCAACTCCTCGGCGGTGTCGCCGATGGTGCGTGCGTCCACCGGCTCATCAAAGGTCAGTCCGACCCGGCGGGCGACGGCGGCCACCGTGCTGGGGTTGTCACCGGAGATGACTTTGATGGCAACGCCCTGTTCGGCAAAATACTTCAGCGTTTCGGCGGCGTCCCCGCGAACCTGCTCGCCGAGGACCACCAGCGCCATCCAGCGGAGTCCCGAGGGCAACTCCTGACCCGACAAGGGACGCTCGGTGTGGGCGAAGATCAGCACCCGTCGGCCGGTGGAGGCAATCTCGTCGACCTGGGTGCGAATCTCATCGCCAGGCTGCAACAACACATCGGGGGCGCCGATCACCCAGGAACCATGGCCTTCAAAGGCGGCGGCTGACCATTTGCGGGCCGAGTTGAACGCGATGGTCTCGGTGCGCACCCAACCCGGCGGCGGCGAAATCTTGGACGCGATCGCCGCCAGGCTGGCATTGGCGTTCGGATCGTTGGCGAAGGCGCCGAGCGCGGCGAAGACCCAATCATCGTCTTCGGCCGAGGCCAGGTGTTTGACCTCCTCGTAGATGATGTTGCCGACGGTCAGGGTTCCGGTCTTGTCCAGGCACACCACATCAACCCTGGCCAAACCCTCGACAGCCGGAAGTTCCTGCACGAGCACCTGCTGCTTGGTCAGTGTGACCGCTGCCAACAGGAAAGCCACCGAGGTGAGAAGTACCAGGCCTTCCGGAACCAGCCCGACCAGCCCGGCCGCAGATCGAATGATGACGTCCTGCCAGACCTCCTCCCAGGGGCGGCCCTTGCCCAGAGTGCGCCACTGGGACCAGATCTGCAGCGGTAGCGCGAACACGATCACCCAGGTGATGTATTTGAGCAGGGTATTGATCGACTCCTGAATCTCCGAACGCGTTTTGGTGAACTTGCGTGCTTCGGCAGCGATCTTGTTCGCGTACGCATCCGGACCGACCGCCGCAGCATGGAAACGACCGGTCCCGGCCACCACGGTGGTGCCGGAAAGCACCTTGTCGTCGATAGATTTGGGCACCGCGTCGGATTCGCCGGTGAGATTTGATTCGTCGATCTCCAGACCGGAGCAATGGATCAGGGCGCCGTCGGACGGCACCTGATCACCGGTGCGGAGTTCGATCAGATCGTCGAGCACCACATCACCGGTGTCGATGGTGAATAGTTCACCGTCCCGAATCACTTTGGTGGTCGGGGCATTGAGCAATGCCAGCCGGTCTAGCTTCCGCTTGGCCAGTACCTCTTGGACGATCCCGATGGCGGAGTTGATGATCAGCGCCCCGCCGAAGAGTCCGTCGATCGGACTGCCGGCCACCAGCACCAGCACAAATAGACCGCCAAGGATGGCATTGAACCTGGTCAGCACATTGACTTTGACGATCTGCCAGACACTTCGGGTGGACGTCTTATCGGTGGTATTGAGTAGTCCGCGGCTCACCCGCTGTTGGACCTGAGTTGAGGTCAGCCCTGATTCGGTGCGGGGGTGATCAAGTTCATCGTGTTCGGTCTGTGCAATTGTCACCGGACCATCGTCCCAGATGGGTCTGACAGATCGGGACGCATTCGACCAACCGGGATCGGTTGTTTCCAAATGGGTAGTAAAGAAATCGTCTTACCCGGAAGACAAATGCCCAGGAAACTGTCCCTGCGCACGGCAGCAACAGAAGTTGTGCTGAACTGGACGCAATGAGTACAACCTTGCTGCGTGGCGGGCGCATTCACACCGCCCACGACCCGTCTGCCAGTTGCGTGGCGATCACCGACGGCGTGATCAGTTGGATCGGACCCGAACACGGTATCGAACAGGCTGGGTCCATTGACGAAATCATTGACCTGGACGGACATTTCGTCGCCCCCGCTTTCATCGATTCGCACGTGCACTGCACCGATGCCGGGCTCGCGCTTAACGGTCTGGACCTGTCCGGTACCCGGTCGGTGGCGGACTGTCTGAACCGGTTGCGTGAATTTGCCTCCTCACACCAGGGCGGGGTGGTGTGGGGTCACGGTTGGGATGACTCCAATTGGCCGGATCAACGACCACCCAGCCGCGCCGAGATCGATGAGATCGTCGGTGGCCGAGTCGCTTACCTGGCCAGGATCGATGTGCATTCAGCAGTGGTCTCCACCGGTTTGCATCGGCAACTGGACCAGTCGCTGCCAGGCTTCGCCCTTGACGGGATCCTCACTCAATCCAGCCACCGTCAGGCGCAAGACATCGCTCGCGGCATCCTCACCACCCCACAGCGTGATGCTGCGCAAATCTCCTTCCTGTCCCATTGCGCGGCCAACGGCATGATCGAAGTTCACGAATGCGCCTTCCGGGACCACCGCTCGTTGGCCGAGCTGACCGGTCTGCTGGCGTTACCGCATCGCCCGGTTCAAGTTCGGGCCTACCTCGGCACTGCCGTTTCTGACCCGGATGAAGCGCGGGCACTGCTGGAAAGTACCGGGGCACATGCGCTGGGCGGTGACCTCTCAGTTGATGGTTCGATCGGCTCCCGTACAGCGGCGCTGTGCCACCCCTACAGCGACGCCGACGGCTCCGGGGTGCGGTATTTGAGTACCGAGGTGATCACCCAGCATCTC
>JBBSRY010000190.1:0-5482 GCA_038242595.1 Mycobacteriales bacterium | reverse complement strand
CGCGGATGAATCTGACGGCGGCGGGATCTTCGTCCAGGCCAATTACTTCGGCAACGATGTCGAGTGGCTCGCAGGCCATCGGGAGCACCCGGCCCTTGGCCTTGAGCAACCAGGCAGCAGCGTCCAAGGCCCGAACCGGGTCATGTGTGACCTGGGAAAGTCCGGCCAACAATAGATTTCCCACCGGGTGTCCGGCCAGCACGCCGCCACCGTCGAATCGGTGTTGAAAGGTGGTCCCCCAGAGTTTGCCGTGTTCGTCGTCCGGGGTCAGCGCGCCCAGCGCCATCCGAAGGTCGCCGGGCGGCAACATCTGTGGGAGTTCTCGGCGCAACCGGCCGGAGGAGCCACCGTCGTCTGCGACCGTGACCACCGCGGTGATGTCGACATCCAGCAAAACGAACGCGCGAAGCATTGCCCGCAGACCGTGTCCGCCGCCCAACGCCACGACCCGCGGTCGGCGTCTGGTCTTCGTGCTTGCAGTAGCCGATTGGCCCAGGCTGCGGGCCGCCATCGCGGCTGCCGCAGCCTGTGTTACCGAATCTTTCGAGGTCACACTGTTGTTGCTGGTCATTCGCGACCAAGGTCCCGGTGAACCACCTTAACCGCCAGTTCGTCAGTGACCAGTCGTCGCCCGAGCTCCTCAGCGGTGGCAACACTGCGATGTTTACCCCCGGTACAACCCACCGCGAGCGTCAGATACTTCTTACCCTCCCGCAGGTACCCACCCGAGATCAGATCGAACATGTCGACGTAGCGGTCGAGAAATTCACCGGCGGTTTCCTGCGAGAGCACGTAACTGGAGACCGCAGGATCCTTACCGGTGAGTTCACGCAACTCGGGAATCCAGAACGGATTGGGCAGGAAGCGCATGTCGATGACCAGATCCGCGTCCAGCGGCAGACCGTACTTGTAGCCGAAGGACAGGATGGTGAGGGTGGTGCGCAGCGGCGCTCCCCTGAAGGCCTTCTCGATGGTCGCCCGTAGGTCGTGCACCGAGAGATCGGAGGTGTCGATGATGACTTCGGCCTCGTCTCGCAGCGGCCCCAGTAACGAACGCTCGGCGGCCAGACCGTCGACCAGTCGACCGCCCCCTTGAAGTGGGTGTTCCCGCCGGTTGGCCTCGTATCGGCGAATTAACGCAGCGTCGGACGCCTCCAGATACAACACCCGAGGGCGATACCCCTTGGCATCGAGATCACGAATAACCGAGGCAAGATCACGGGTGAAGGCCCGGGACCGGACATCGAGCACAATCGCGATTCGAGTGACCGAACCGCTGGCCTTGGCGCCCAACTCCACCATGGTTGAGATCAGTTCCGGGGGCAAATTATCGACCACGAACCAGCCGAGATCCTCCAGACACTTGGCGGCCGTCGATCGACCCGCGCCGGACAAACCCGATACGATAGCGACTTCGATTCCCATTGCCGTTTTTGTGGGACGGTGATCTTCCGACAGCGTCATTCCCGATCCTCTCCCGCACGAAGCCCGGTCGGCCGTGCTTGTACCTCTGGGCCGACTACCGCTGGGCCGACTACCTCTGGGCCGACGGATTCTGACTCGGCCCCGAGCGCCGAGCCCAGCCTATTCCCCACTGCAACCGCCGCCGGCCGGGCATCGATGACCGTGGGGGTATTCCCGGGGATGCTATCCACCGGCGCGGCGAGGGCCTCGACGATGGCTTCTGCCGTCGCGGGGCCGATGCCGTTCACCACCCCGATTTCGGCAGCCGTTGCCACCCTGATCTTGGCCACTGAGCCGAAATGTTTGATCAGTGCCTTTCGCCGTGTCTCGCCGAGCCCGGCGATACCGTCCAAAGCCGAGACAGTCATCGACTTGGACCGCTTGGCCCGGTGGAAGGTGATGGCGAAGCGATGAGCTTCGTCCCGCAGGCGTTGCAGCAGATACAGCGCCTCGCTGGTTCGCGGCAGAATCACCGGATCGTCATCGCCAGGTAGCCATACTTCTTCCAGTCGTTTGGCCAAACCGCAGACAGTAATACCGGCTATTCCCAGGTCGGTCATAACCGCAGAGGCGGCATTGACCTGCGGCTGACCACCGTCGACCACCAGTAGTTGGGGCGGATAGGCGAACCGACGTAGGCGCCCGGTCAGGGGATCGATACCGGGGCGGTGGCTGGCCACCGACACCTCGCCGGATTCGGTGTCCGCAGCATCGGTGGCCTCCACCGAACTCCGGCTGAACCGACGACGGACCACCTCGGCAATCGAGGCCACATCATCGCCCGGCGCATCTCTGATCGCGAACCTACGGTAATCGGACTTCTTGGCCAGCCCATCCTCGAAAACCACCAGGGAGGCCACCACGTTAGTGCCCTGGACGTGGGAAATGTCGATGCACTCGATTCGCAGTGGAGCAGCGTCCATGCCCAGCGCATCGGAGAGTTCGGTCAACGCCTCCGATCGAGACGTCAGGTCGCTGGCCCGCTTGAGTCGATAACGGTTCAACGCCTGTTGCGCATTCAACGTTGCAGTCTGTGCCAGGTCGCGCTTATCCCCGCGTTGCGGAATCCGTAACGAAACCCGCGAACCGCGCAGACCGCTCAGCCACTGCGTCATCTCTTCCGGCTGCGGTGGCAGGGCCGGCACCAGAATCTCGCGTGGAACCGCCGTGGCACCGTCGTCGCTGGCCCGGCCGCCGTAGAACTGCAGAAGAAAATTCTCCACCTGCGATTCCATACTGGACTCATCATCCAGATCTACGATCCAGCCGCGCTCGCCGCGCACTCGCCCACCACGGACGTGAAAGATCTGTACCGAAGCCTGCAGGTCGTCACCGAAAATGCCGACCAGGTCGGCGTCGGTGCCGTCTCCCAGTACCACCGTTTGTTTTTCCATCGCCCGGCGTAAGGCAGAAATATCGTCGCGTAGTCGGGCGGCCTTCTCAAAATCCAACTCCTGGGCGGCTTGTGCCATCCGTCGATCAAGTTCTTTGAGCAGCGGGTCGGCGCGGCCGGCCATGAAATCGCAGAATTGTTCGACTATCTCACGGTGCTCGTCGGCATCAACACGTCCGACACAGGGGGCCGAACATTTGTCGATGTACCCCAGCAGACAGGGGCGCCCGATCTGCTGGGATCTCTTGAATACCCCGCTCGAACAGGTCCGGGCCGGGAAAACCCGCAGCAGTAGATCCAGTGTCTCGCGAATCGCCCAGGCGTGCGCATACGGACCGAAGTAACGCACCCCCTTGCGGTGGGCTCCGCGCATCACCTGCAGCCGCGGAAACTCCTCGTTCAACGTCACGGCCAGTTCGGGATAGGACTTGTCGTCCTTGTAGCGGACGTTGAAGCGAGGATCAAACTCCTTGATCCAGTTGTATTCCAGTTGCAACGCTTCGACTTCGGTATTCACCACGGTCCACTGGACTGCGGCCGCGGTGGTCACCATCTGAGCGGTGCGCGGGTGCAACCCGCTGATATCGGCGAAGTAGGAGTTCAGCCGTTGTCGCAGGCTTTTTGCCTTGCCCACGTAGATCACCCGCGAGTCGGCATCGCGGAAGCGGTAAACCCCCGGCGCATCCGGAATGGTTCCGGGGGCAGGACGGTAGGTAGCGGGATCAGGCACGAACCCAGGGTAGATCAGCACACCGACGGTCGGTTTTCGATGACCGGGGATGACCTGTCCGGCCCGGCCCCGGTGATCCAATTGTGGGGTGAAATTGATCGATTCCAGGATTGGATTGGCCGGCTTTGGGCACAGATAGTGACGAATGCAGCCTCACGCAAGCCTGCGGAACGGCGGGTGTGTTCGGGCAGCCACGGCTTGGCTAGGGTGAAAAGTCGGAACTGAAGAGCGAACCAACGCAGGGAGACGAGCAATACAGATGAGCCAGACCTCAATGGCACCGATCGAGAACTGGCCCGGCGCGGCCTACCCGCTGGGAGCCACCTTCGATGGCACCGGTACCAACTTCGCAATATTTAGCGAGGTCGCCGAGAGTGTCGAATTATGTTTGTTCGACGACGAGGGCAACGAAACCCGAACTCCGCTGTATGAGCAGGATGGCTACGTCTGGCACGCCTATCTTCCGCACATCCAGCCAGGTCAGCGCTATGGATACCGGGTCCACGGCCCCTACGACCCGGCCGGCGGCCATCGCTGTAATCCGAACAAACTCCTCCTCGATCCCTATGCCAAGGCTGTGACCGGAGAGATTGATTGGGATCCAGCACTTTTTTCTTACAACATGGGTGACCCGGATTCCTTCAATGACTCCGATTCGGCGCCACACATGTTTCTGGGCGTGGTGATCAATCCGTTCTTCGACTGGGCCGGTGACCGCTCCCCGCGGACGCCCTACGCGCAGAGTGTCATCTACGAGGCACACGTCAAAGGGCTGACGAATCTGCACCCCGATGTCCCTGAGACCCAGCGTGGGAGCTACGCCGGCATCTCCCACCCCGCGGTGATCGAGCACCTGAAGAAGCTCGGAGTGACGGCGCTGGAGTTGATGCCGGTACACCAGTTCGTTCAGGACAACACCCTGATCGACAAAGGTCTGACCAACTACTGGGGCTACAACAGCATCGGATTTTTCGCCCCACAAAATTCTTACGCTTCCAGCGGCGATCTTGGTCAACAGGTCCAAGAATTCAAGGGCATGGTGCGCGCCCTGCACGCCGCGGGTATCGAGGTCATCCTTGATGTGGTCTACAACCACACCGCCGAGGGCAATCACCTCGGGCCGACACTCTCCTTCCGGGGTATCGACAATGCCGCCTACTACCGACTTGTCGACGAATCCCCCCAGTACTACATGGACTACACCGGGACCGGAAACTCGCTGAACGTACGACAGCCGCACTCGCTGCAACTGCTGATGGACTCGCTGCGCTACTGGGTGAACGAGATGCACGTGGACGGATTTCGCTTCGATTTGGCCGCCACACTGGCGCGCGAGTTCTACGAGGTCGACCGGCTGAGCACATTCTTCGAGCTGTGCCAGCAGGATCCGGTGGTATCCCAGGTCAAACTGATCGCCGAGCCCTGGGATGTCGGACCGGGTGGTTACCAGGTCGGTAACTTCCCGCCGTTGTGGACCGAATGGAACGGCAAATATCGGGACACCGTTCGTGACCTGTGGCGCGGCGAGCCGGCGGCAATGAACGAATTTGCTTCCCGAATCACCGGCTCGGCCGATCTGTACGAGAACTCCGGTCGACGACCGGTCGCCTCGATCAATTTTGTCACCGCCCATGACGGTTTCACGTTGGCAGACATGGTGTCCTACAACGAAAAGCACAACGAGGCCAACGGAGAGAACAGCCAGGACGGTGAATCACACAACCGCTCCTGGAACTGCGGCGCGGAGGGTCCGACCGACGACCCCGAGATCAATGCCCTGCGTCGCCGTCAGCAACGCAACTTCATCGCGACACTGCTGCTCTCTCAAGGGGTCCCGATGTTGCTCGGAGGCGATGAGATGGGACGGACCCAGCAGGGCAACAACAACGCCTACT